>NZ_JBPJUQ010000030.1:0-105661 GCF_051192615.1 Streptosporangium sp. G11 | reverse complement strand
TAACCCACAGCGAGATCAGTACGCCTCCATCGTCAGCCGATCAATCAACCCGGCTAACGTACGTGGTCACCGCACTAGACCCGAACTTGCCGTGTTCGCCCGGTCGATCGCGAGTGACGCGCAGGAGATCACCGATGACGAACTTGGCACACTGCTGGGCTGGGACTGGCGCCCCCGTCTCGTCGCCGCCTACCTAATAGGTCTTGACCGCCGCACTCGCTTCCATCACAAGCTTGGCGAACTGCTCTTGGAAAGCGGCGGCCCTTATGCAGGCAAGGGATACTGCTTCGCGTTCGCCCGCTTGGGGAGGGCGGAGGACACAGGACCTCTCATCGACTACCTCGATCACTACCTTCCTCGTCCGGAGTGCCGCTATGACCAGTCCTGGGCGATGGGCGCGCTCCTGCATCTGGACGAGCGCCTAGGAACTGACCATGCTGCCCGGTTCTTCGTCTCGGGCGGTCTCTGGGAACAGTCATGGCTGAAGGAGCTCAACGTCGACCCCACCGAGCCGAAACGCTGGATCGATCGCCTGTGCCGGTTCGCCGACGACTGTATAAGCGGAGGTGACGGCACGATCGCCCACGTTGGACGCTAGAGCGGCCCCAGTCCAGACGGCGTGCCCGTTGCGTGCCCGTCAGAAGGGTGACCAAAGGGGACTCGCGGGGAATCATGGATACTCGAACGAGTCCCTAATGCTCAGCTCGCGCGGATCTGCGGCCTCGAACAGACCGCGAAGATCTTCGGCCAGCTTGGGTAAGGAAATCTCGCCCGAGTCGTACAGGTCGATCCGCGCAGCCATTTGGTTGATGAGAGCGCGTTTGTAGTCCTCCACGGCGTCACCCTCTCGATCTCCACGCCATTGTGGCAACGACCGACCAGTGCGGGATACATAAAGGATGATCTTCGTTGCGTGAGTGCTATGAGGTACTTTCACCCCGGTAGAAGCCCCCGCCGCTACTCGGAACGCAGCCCTCTTGAAAACCGGTGCCGCCGGTGGCGTCTCATCCGGGAGACCGCGGAGCATGGCAAGCTGACGGATCATGTTCTGTCAGTACCGTCTGAGATGGTCTGCGGCATGGTCTTCTTCATCTACCGCAGCGTCTACGAGGGCCCTTCCGGCAGGTTGGTGCGGCACTTTCCCGACGCGACGGTGCTCGACTGGTTCCGCAGGGTCTGGGACGAGGCGGGAAGCGGCGACGCTTACGAGCGTGTCACGCGCGAACTCGGGGCGAGCGTCTACGGACTGTCCACCATCTTCGAGACCGGGCTGCCCGCGCCCCGGAGCACTGAGGAGCTGCACCGCCTGCTGGAGGAGCACCTCTACGTCGAGGAGGAGCTGCGGGTCGACGAGCACAGCGTGCGGGTGCTCACCGATGACGACGACGTCATGCTGGCCTATTTCTTCGTCGAGGACGCTCTCGTGGCCGCCGAGCCGGAGCGCTGGGCCTACCTGCTGCATGACGGATGGGAGCTCCCCGACGTCCCTCCCGGCTTCTCCGCCGACCGGCCGTTCACCTCTCCGGTGGCGACCTGGACCGCGACGCCCGTGCCGCCCGGAGGTGAAGGGGCGACCTACGCGGTCGTGCTGACCTTCTACAGCACCTTCGACAGCATGGGCTGGAACATGCCGGCGTGCTTTCCTGGCATCCGGTTACCCCAGCTCGCGACGACCCTGCGGGAGACAGACGCCCCGATCGACGAGTGGTCCGGGGAGCTGGCAGTCCTGCGCGCCCTGGTCGCACCCGGTGAGGACGAGATCGGGCCGGCCCTGGAGCGCTGCAACCGCTGGCCCGACTTCGAGCAGGACATCTCGGAAACATATGGCGCTCACCAACAGGCACACGAGATCGCGCTACGCCTGCTGGAGGGGTTCGCGCCTTCCCGGGGCCGCGATCCGCACCGCACGATCATCCGGCAGAGCGAGCACGTGGCTCAGATGAGCATCCATGTCGACAACCACTCCGGCTACCGCCAGTGGTTCGTCTTCGACGACGTCTGGGCTGCCGCCCACCCCGACCTGGCCGCCTCGCTGCTGCGTCACGGTCCTCACTGGGATCCCCGTTGCCATCGCGGCCACGGGATCGGGGAATGCGTCCCGTAGAAGCAGCGGCATCGAACGGCAGACCACGCCCTGCACGGTCCGGTACTCACGGAGCCGCAGGGAACTGATCGCCGATGACTTCGAGCAGTGCAGCGTGTGTCTCGTGGTCGGCCGATACGACGAGGCCGCCCGCGCCGGTGTGCGGGGGCTGGCCGTGGATGCCCGTCACCACGCACCCGGCGGCCTGGCACAACGCGATTCCGGTGGCGAAGTGCACGTTGTCGTGCGAGTGGCCGTCGGTGACGTACGCGGCTCGCCGACCGGCGGCGACCCAGGCCAGCGCCAGGGAGGTGGACAGGACGCGCGCGTGGAAGCGCTCGGTGAACCCGGGGTCGGCGAGCAATCGGACCACCTGGAAGTCCGGGTCGTTCGGGAAGGGTGGGTCGAGGTTGAGGTCCACCAGCCGTGACTCGGACGACGGCACGAGTTGCTCGTCCACCCCGTCGCGGCGGACGTAGGCGCGATCGCCATCCGTCCAGAACACCTCGTCGGCGAACGGGTCGGCCGAGGCGGCCGCCGTGAGGTCCGGGCCGACGCGCAGGGCGACGTTCACCGCGACCAGCGTGGTGCGCGCGGCGTAGTTCAGCGTGCCGCACAGGGGGTCGACCAGCCACATGCGTTCCGCTCCGGCCGAGCCGACGCGCCCGCTCTCCTCGCCCGTCACGGCGTCGTCCGGCCTGGCGGCGCGAATGACGTCGATGATGGCGTTCTCCGCGTCAATGTCGGCGGAGGTGGCGAAGTCGGTCGCGGTCTTCGCGAAGCGCTCCAGCGACGCACCGTACATGGCTCTTACGACGACGGCTCCCGTTCCCGCTGCCGCGAGGGCCACTTCCTCGTCCGTGATCGGCATGCGGACAGGATAGACGCGATCTCCACCGCTCGATCGGCGGGATCGACGGGCGTGTGGCCCGCATGCGGTTGCTTCGCGGCCAGGTACGAGGCTCACACGGCTGTCGGCGGCCGGGCGCCGGTTTTGGCCTTGCAATCGAGATGGCCGAGGTCAGGACCGGGAGGCGTCGGCGGAGGCGACGAGGCGGGCGGCCAGGGCCCTGACCTCGTCGCGCAGCTCGGCGGGGGCGATCACGGTGAACGGCCAGCCGAGCCCGGCGAGCATCTGCGCCATCCCGTCCAGCCGCTCGGCCCTGGTGACCAGCAGCACCCCGCCGGCGGTCTCGGCCAGGGTCGCCGTGGTCGCGGGGATCCGCGCGGCGGCCTCCTCCAAAGTGGTCTCCAGCAGCACCCTGACCTCGTGCCGGTACGGCACCGCCGACAGCGATCCGACCACGTGGGCCACCGGGTCGAAGCCGTCGGGCACCGAAAAGCCCCGCTCGGTGCGCGTGGCGCCCGCCACCCGGTCCACCCGGAACGTCCTGACCTCCCCGCTGCCGTGGTCGAACCCGGCGACGTACCAGCGGCCGGAGTGAAAGACGATGCCGTACGGGTCCAGATCGCGCTCGGAGGCGTCGCCGCGCCAGGAGCGGTAGGCCAGCCGGACGGTGACCCGGCGCCGGGCGGCGTCGGCGAGAGCGAGCAGCGGTCCCGCCTTCGGGGTGCTCGTCTTCGGCGCCGCGCTCCCGGTGTGGCCCAGCGTCTCCGACACCGCGTCGACGCGCTCGCGCAGCGGGCGCGGGAGCACCCGCTGGATCTTGGCCAGCGCGCTCTCGGTCGCGGCCTCCCCCACCGCCAGCCCGGTCCGCCGCCCGGCCAGCAACCCCAGCACCACGGCGGTGGCCTCGTCGTCGGTGAGCATGAGCGGCGGAAGCTTGTAGCCGGGCAGCAGCCGGTAACCGCCGTGGCGGCCCCGCTCGGCCTGGACCGGCACCCCGAGCTCCGACAGCCTCACCGCGTAGCGGCGGACCGTGCGCTCGTCCACCTCAAGCCTGGCGGCGAGATCGGGGCCGGTCAGGCCGGGGGCGGCCTGCAGCAGCTCCAGCAGCGCGAGCACCCGGGCGGCGGTCATTCGGAACTCCCTTCAAAATCAGGATCGATACTGTCCGGATTCGATTCTAGGGTGAAACCAGACGAACAGAGGAGAGACACCATGAGCACGTACGTCCTGGTCCCCGGTTTCTGGCTCGGCGCGTGGGCCTGGGAGAGGGTCACCGGGCCGCTGCGCGAGGCCGGGCACGACGTTCACCCGGTCACGCTCACCGGCCTCGGCGACAGGGTCCACCTGGCGGGCCCAGACGTCGACCTGGAGACCCACATCCAGGACATCGTCAACACCGTCGTCTTCGCGGACCTGACCGAGGTGATCCTCGTCGCCCACAGCGGTGCCGGCGCCCCGGTCACCGGCGCGGCCGACCGGATTCCCGAGCGCGTCGCCCGGATCGTCTACGTCGACAGCGGTCCGCCAGCCGACGGGATGACCCAGCTGGACCTCACCGAGCCCGAGTGGCGGGCGTTCATCGAGGAGCGGGTCACCGAGCGGGGCGGCGGGGTGGGCTACCCTCTCCCCTCCTGGCAGGAGCAGGAGCGGGCCGGGGCCGGCCTGGAGGGGCTGGGCGAGGCCGAGCGCGAGTGGTTCGCCTCCCGCGCGACCCCGCAGCCGTACGGGACGATGACCCAGCCGCTGGTGCTCAAGGGCGGCGCGGACGCGCTGCCCAAGACGCTCGTCGCGTGCTCGTTCCCGCTGGAGCAGGTGCACGCCATGATCGCCTCCGGCCATCCCTTCTTCGCGGCGCTCGCCGGGCCCGAGTGGAGCTTCGCCGCGGTGCCGACCGGTCACTGGCCGATGTTCTCCAGGCCGAAGGAGACCGCCGCCGCGCTGGCCGCGCTGGCGGGCTGAGAAGGACGGGGCACCGAGCTTGCCGGGGTTCCGGGAAGCCCGGTGTCCGGGAGGGCGGGGCGCCCGAGCGACCGTGCGCCGCTCATGAGCGTCAACCATCGATCGGATGACGAGGGCGGGGCACCCGCGCGACCCTGCCCGGGTTCCGCTGAGCTCTGGAAGACGGAGAGGGCGGGGCTCCGGGGTCCCGGGAGGACATTTGTCATGGGTGGTTCCGTATCGATGGATCTGCTGCGGATCACCTGCCCTCCATAGCGTCGTACCCATGACAAATGACGCGGTGTCCCTCAGGGACGTGACCAAACGTTTCGGGGCGGTGCGCGCCGTGGACGGTCTCAGCCTTGACCTCCCCGCCGGGCAGACCGTCGCCCTGCTCGGTCCCAACGGCGCGGGAAAATCGACCACCATCGGCCTGCTGCTCGGGCTGCTGGCTCCCGACTCCGGGACGGTGCGCGTCTTCGGGAACACCCCTGAGGCCGCGATCCGGAGCGGGCGGCTGGCGGCGATGCCCCAGGAGGGCGGCCTCGTTTCCCGGACCACGGTCCGCGAGCTGGTCGGTTTCGTCTCCGGGACCTACCGGGCACCGCTCCCCCTGGAGGAGGTGCTGGCGACCGCCGGGCTGGAAGGGCTGGCCGGTCGCAGGGTGGAGCGGCTGTCGGGCGGCCAGGCGCAGCGTGTCCGCTTCGCGCTCGCGCTGATCGGAGACCCCGAGCTGATCCTGCTGGACGAGCCGACCGCGGCGCTGGACGTGCGGGCCAGGCGGGAGTTCTGGGAGAACATGCGCGCCTTCGCCGCACGCGGCAGGACGATCGTTTTCTCCACCCACTACCTGGAGGAGGCCGACGAGTACGCCGACCGGGTGGTGGTGGTCGACAGGGGCCGGATCGTGGCCGACGGTACCAGCGGGGAGATCAAACGCCTGGTCGCGCTGTCCACGGTCAGCGTCGCCGCCACCGGGGACACCGCCCCGCTGGAACGCCTGCCCGGGGTCGTCTCGGTGGAGATCCGGGGCAGGCGGGCCCACCTGCGCACCCGCGACGCCGACGCCACCGTCGTGGCGCTGGCGGCGGCGGGAGCCGTACGAGACCTCGAGGTCGTCCCCGCCGCGCTTGAGGACGCCTTCATCGCGCTGACAGGGCCGGCACCGGACCCGGAACCGGAACATGCCCCCGGCCAGGCGGGACTGACGGAGGTGGACGTCTGATGTTCGGATACATCCGCCTGGAGGTCACCAGGGCCCTCCGCGACCCGGGATATGTGATCATGGGTTTCGCGATGCCCGTGACGATGTACCTCATCTTCACCAACCTCGGCGTGACAGGTGACGACCACACCTGGGCCTCCCTCTACGTGATGGTCAACATGGCCGCCTTCGGCGCCATCGGCTCGGCCTTCAACAACGGCACCGGCATCGCCGAGGACAGGACGGCGGGCTGGCTGCGGCAGCTGCGGATCACTCCCCTGGCGCCGGTACGGGTGGTCGCGGGCAAGGCGGGCACCGGCATGCTCGTGGTGCTGCCCGCGATCGCCGGGGTGTGCCTGGCGGCGACGCTGCTCAACGGAGTGCGGCTGGAGGCCTGGCAGTGGATCTCGATCGTGCTCCTGCTCTGGGCGGGCTCCCTGCCCTTCACCCTGCTCGGCCTGGCCTTCGGCTACCTGTTCAGCGGCCAGACCGCCGCCGTGCTCAACATCGCGGCCAACATGGCGCTGGCGATCGTCGGAGGGCTGTGGCTGCCCACGGAGGGCTTCCCCTCCTGGTTGAAGGCCGTCGCGGAGTGGGCGCCGAGCTTCGGCTACGCCGACCTGCCGAGGAAGGTCGCCTTCGGGGAGGCCCCCGGGGTGGGCGTGGCGCTGATCCTGACCGGCTGGCTGGTCGCCTTCGGGATCCTGGCGGTGTACGGCTACCGCAGGGCGGGGCGCGTGCGGTGAGTCGCGTGATAGGAGTGACCGGATGAGCGGGAAGGCGGAAGGGCCGCGGGAGACGATGAGGGCGGGGTCCGAGATTCCGGGAGTGACGGTGCCGGAGGTGGCGGGCCGGGAGGGTAAGGGGACCGCGAAGCGGGAGGGGCCGGAGAGGACCCGGAGGGGCGGACCGGGAGAGCTCGCCTTCTACCCGTGGCTGCTGATCGTCTACCCCCCGCTCAGCGACCTCGCGGCGGGGCATGTGCGACCGGCGCCGCCCGCCGCGCTGGGCGTCGCCGCCTTCGCCGTCCTGTACGTGCTGTGCATCCGGCTCTCCTTCCGCGACCGGCGGCGCGCGGCGACCGTGGCGCTGGCCGGGCTGCTGGTGGTGGCCTTCCTGCTGCTGGCGGGGTTCGCGCACCACTGGTTCTACCTCGCGCCGCTGATGACCATCGCCTGCGGGGCCGTGCTGCGCGGCAGGTCCGTCTACTTCCTCCTCACGGCGCTGACGCTCGCGCTGGTCGTGGTGATGTGGCGGGCGGGGGCGAGCTGGGCGAACATCTCCCTGGCCACCTGGGGGACGACCACCGGCGGCCTGGTGGTCAGCATCGTCCTGAAGCTGTTCTCCGTGATCGCCGAGCTCCAGGAGACCCGCGAGGAGCTGGCCCGCGTCGCGGTGGCCGAGGAGCGGCTGCGCTTCTCCCGCGACCTGCACGACCTGCTCGGGCACACCCTGTCGGTGATGGTGGTCAAGGCGGAGGCCGTACGGCGGCTGGCCCCCCGCGACTCCGAGGCGGCGGCGCGGCAGGCGGCCGACATCGAGGCCGTCGGCAGGGAGGCGCTGACCGAGGTGAGGGCGGCGGTCACCGGCTACCGGGGACGAGGGCTGGCCGCCGAGCTGGACTCGGCGCGCACGGCCCTGGCCGACGCGGGCATCGCCGCCACCGTCACCGTCACCGAGGAACGTCCGGCACCGGAGGCCGACGCCCTGCTGGGCTGGGCCGTGCGGGAGGGGGTGACCAACGTGGTCCGCCACAGCGCCGCCCGCACCTGCGAGATCACTCTGGAGGGAACGACGCTGGAGATCCGTGACGACGGCCGGGGGCGCGGCGGGAGCCCTCCGGGCAACGGCCTGCGCGGCCTGACCGAGCGGGTCGTCGCGCTTGGCGGGACGCTGGAGACCCGCGACCGTGACGGCTTCCTGCTGAGGGTGACGCTTCCATGATCAGAGTGCTGCTGGCGGAGGACCAGGGCATGATGCGCAGCGCGCTGGCCCTGCTCCTCGACCTGGAGGACGACATCGAGGTCGTCGCCACGGTCACCAGGGGCGACGAGGTCGTGCCCACCGCGCTCACCGCGCGCCCCGACGTCGCCCTGCTCGACATCGAGATGCCGGGGACCAGCGGCCTGGACGCCGCGGCCGGGCTGCGGGACGGGCTGCCGGGCTGCCGGGTGCTGATCCTGACCACGTTCGGCAGGCCCGGCTACCTGCGGCGGGCGATGGAGGCGGGCGCCGCCGGGTTCCTGGTCAAGGACGGGCCGGTCGAGGAGCTCGCCGAGGCGATCCGCCGGGTCCTGACGGGCGAGAAGGTGATCGACCCCGCGCTGGCCGCCGCCGCGCTGAGCGCCGGTGCCAGCCCGCTGACCGATCGCGAGCGGGACGTGCTGGCCGCGGCCGCCGACGGCGCGACGATCTCCGACATCTCGCGGCGGCTGCGCCTGTCGGAGAGCACGGTACGCAACTACCTGTCCGCCGCGATCGGCAAGACCGGCACCCGCAACCGCATCGAGGCCGCCCGCACCGCCCGGCACAACGGCTGGCTCTGAACCGCCGTGCCCGGCTCGCCTCCCTCGGAGCGGACCGCCCGCGAGGAGGAACCGGTCACGGCGGCGGGGTCATAAAACGAAACCGGCCCCGCCCGCGGTCCCCTCGGAACCCGCCACGGCGGTGGCGGGATCGGAGGACCACTGGCACGGGACGCCGGTGACGGCCGTGACGGCCGTCGCCGGCTGCCGGGTCACGGCGGTGGCGGGGCCAGAGGAACGGTGGCGGGGCCAGGGGGACGGGGCGTGGTCAGAGGACGGGCGCGGGGTCAGAGGACAGGCGCGGGGGCCGGGGCGGGAACGGGTTCCGTGGCGCCCTCGGTGAGCCAGTCGCGCATCATCGCGTAGGTCTTCTCCGCGATCAGCTTCTGGCCCGCGGCGTTGGGGTGGAAGTAGTCCCACTTGCTGAGGTGGCCCACCGTGAACCGCTGCCTGAACACCTCGTTGCCGTCGAACCGGCAGGCGGGGCCGTACACCGCGCAGACCCTGGCGAGCGCGGTGTTGTAAGCGGCCACCCGGGCGCGCACGCGGTCGCGGCGCGCCCGGTCGGCCGCCGAGTTCGAGCTGGGCCGCGCCAGCATGGTGGGGCAGATCCGGCCCACCGCCCAGAAGCCGCGCGCCACCGGATTGCTCCTGCCGATCTGCCACAGCCGCTTGACGTCGGGGATGCTCGCCACGAACACCCGGCCGCCCGGCCGCCCGGCACGGAACAGCGCCAGGGCCTCGGCCACCCGCCTCTCGTAGACGGCCACGGGAGTCATCAGCCGTTCCTCGGACACGCAGGCGTCCTGGGCGCCGATCAGCACCGTCACGTAGTCGGCACGCCGGCTGACGGCCCGGACCATCTGCCCGGCGAGGTCGGCGCTGGTGGACCCGGGGACGGCGAGGTTCACGTTGTTCCCGGCGACGGCCGTGTCCAGGGCGCGCAGCCTCACGTACTGGCTCCGGACACTCTCGTGGTCACCGGTGGACCATGAGCGCGAGGCGCACGTGAGGTACCAGCCGCAGGCGTTGAACCCCGCGCTGATGGAGTCGCCGAGCGCGGCCATGACCACCGGCCGCCAGGGTTCGGCCGTCCGGGCGGCTTCGGCCGGGGCCACCCAGGCGGTCGTGAGAGCGGCCAGCCCTGTGAATGCTGTCACAGTCGTGCGAAGCATGACACCTCCGCTGAGAGATCGCGTCTGCTTCGGATGTATCACCGCAGGCCAGGACGGTAGGGTCCATTGACCGAGTGCCTTGGTTTTCTTGACACCGCGTGGCGGGTGTGCTCGCGGGAGAACCACCGTCGAACACGTTCAGTTTCCGGCATAGAGTGGCGGGGGTGAGTGTAGCGCTCGGATCAACCCGTCCTCTCGTGGTGACAACCACCCCTGTCGACGACCCCGGCGACCTGTTCGCACGACTGCCGGAGACCGCTCCCTACGCCTGGGTCAGGCACGGGGAGGGCCTCGTCGCCTGGGGCGAGGCCATCCGCCTGGCCGTGCCGCCCGGCCCCCGGCGTTTCGACTGGGCCCGCGACCGGCTGTCGGACCTCTTCGGCGAGGCGCACGTCGACGACGACGTGACGGCCCCCGGCTCGGGCCCCGTGGCCTTCGGCTCGTTCACCTTCGATCCGGAGGCGCACGGCTCGGTCCTCGTCGTCCCCCAGACCATCCTCGCCCGCCGCGACGGCCGCGCCTGGCTGACCACCGTCGGCGAACGGCGGCTCGACGCGGTCACCCCGCTCCGCACCCCGGGCAGGATCCGGTACGGCGACGGCAGCCTGACCGCGCCCGAGTGGGAGCACGCCGTGGCCAGGGCCGTCCGGCGGATCAGGTCGGGCCACCTGGAGAAGACCGTGCTGGCCCGCGACCTGGCCGCCGTCGCGGAGCGGCCGATCGACGTCCGGCTGCTGCTGGCCCGCCTGGCCGGCCGCTATCCGGAGTGCTACACCTTCTCCTGCGCGGGGCTGGTCGGCGCCACGCCCGAGCTGCTGGTCCGGCGTACCGGGGAGACCATCGAGTCCCTGGTGCTGGCCGGCACGATCCCGCGAGGCGCCGACCAGGCCGACGACGTGGCACGCGGCACGGCCCTGTTCACCTCGGAGAAGAACCGCCACGAGCACGCCTGCGCGGTCGCGTCGGTGCGCGAGGCGCTCGACCCGCTCTGCGCCGAGCTGAAGATCCCCGAGGAGCCCGAGCTCCTGGTGCTCTCCAACGTCCAGCACCTGGCCAGCCCGGTGAGCGGGCGGCTGTCGGACGGGGCCTCGGTCCTGGACGTGGTGGCGGCCATGCACCCGACCGCCGCCGTCGGCGGCACCCCGACCGGGGCGGCGCTCGGCGTCATCCGCGAGCTGGAGGGCATGGACCGCGCCGGGTACGCCGGGCCGGTCGGCTGGATCGACGCGCGGGGCGACGGCGAGTGGGGCATCGCGCTGCGCTGCGCCCAGATCGAGGGTTCCACGGCCCGGCTGTTCGCGGGCTGCGGCATCATGGGCGACTCCGACCCCGCCTCCGAACTCGCCGAGGCCGAGGCCAAGCTCCGCGTGATGCAGTACGCCCTGGAGGGCTGAGGCGACCTCACGCCCTGGAAGGCTGAGGCGATCTCACGCTCTGGGGGGCTCGATCACTCTTCCCCGGCCACCGGAGGAGGCGGCCTCCCGGTCGTCTCCGCCTCGGGGCGGGCGCCCGAGGGGAGAACGCCGACCCGCCTCCAGGCGCGGTCGGACGGTCACAGTGGGTGACCGCCGGGGCGCCGTGGCCGGGTGATTCCCACCCGGCCTGGCCGTCACCCAGCGAAGGGGCGTACCCTCACAAGGGCAATACATCGGACATTTCCGGCAAGAAAACGATATTTTCTCCAGCTCGGCGCCCTCTCGTCGCCGCACGGCCGGCCAATTCGTCAGGGAGAGGAAAACATGGCGCTACTGACCACCGCCCGCCTCACGGTACGTGACTGGAGTCCCGACGACGCCAGGGAGGCCCTCAGCATCTACGGCGCCCCGGAGGTCACCCGGTGGCTGTCTCCGACGATGACACAACTCGAAGGCGAGCAGGCGATGCGGGCCACGCTGGAGTCGTGGGCCCACAGCCGCAGCACCCTGACGCCCCCGCTGGGCCGATGGGCGATCGTCCGCAACTCCGACCAGCGGGTCGTCGGCGGCCTCTCCCTGAGATACCTGCCGCCCGACGAGGAGGACATCGAGATCGGCTGGCAGCTCTCCCCCGACGCCTGGGGGAAGGGCTACGCCACCGAGGCCGGCCGCGCCCTGGCCGCGTGGGCGTTCTCCATCGGCGCCCACGAACTCGTCGCGGTCGTCCGGGTGAACAACGACCGCGGCGCGGGAACGGCCAAGCGCATCGGCATGCAGTGGGTCGGGGAGACGGACAAGTACTACGAGACGCGCCTCAACGTCTATCGGCTCTGGCCGAGCGACCTCTCCCCCGCCGACGAGGACCCACTCCGCCCTTGAGGGCTCCGGCCGACGTGCTGTTTCCGTACACGACGACGCGCCGGCTTCACCCGTCCCCCTCTCCGGCCTGTCGGACGAGCTTCTTCACCCGGAGATAGGTGCGGTCGTCGAAACCGGCCGCGCCCGGCGCCACCGCTTTGGTCGCCGGGTGATCGCCGATCCGTAACGGGTCGGCGGCCAGGGAGCGCGCGAGCCGTTCCTCCGCCGCGGCGAGGGTTTCGGCGGCCGAGAGGTATCCGTCAGAGGCCACCACGACCTCCTCGGCGCCATCGAGGGAGAAGACCTCGACGAAGCGTGCCGGCACCGGGCGGCCGTCGAAGACGCCGTACCCGAATGGGCCTGCTTTCTCGTCGTTCGCCAGGCGGGCCTGTTTTTCCAGCAGGGGCAGTACCAGGCGCCGTCCGGGATCATCGCGGGCCAGCTCATCGGGCGGGTGACCTTCGGCCAGCAGGCACTGGAGATATGCGGCCCGTACCCCCGCCACGACCCGGTCCAGCGGCGGATCACCGCGGTGATGGCGCCAGTGGCCATGGCCGTCCCGGATGGCCAGGTGAACGTCGCCGACCCGCCACACGATGCGCCGGCGGGGTAACACGACCGCGACGACCGCCGCCGGAGCCACCGGGTCGCCGTCATCCAGGCCCCAGGTGCGACGGAGCGCTGCCAGCTCAGCGGTGATCGCCGTGACCGCGCGGTCAGGGACCGCGTCCTCGCCGAGCCGCCGCACCACCGCGATCGCGCATTCGGCGGCCAGAGCCCCGCCCGTGCGCTCCCCGTACACCCGCCCGGACTTGTCCGTCACCCCGTCCGCCACAACGATCGCGCTGACGCCCAGCTCGTCTTCGACGACCGCGAACCGATCCTCCCCCAGCCCACTACCTTTGGGCGTGAACGAGCGCTCGACAACAAACCAGCTCATTGTCCGTATCCTCTGACGTTAAGCCTGCGGCGATGTCTTCATCGGCGAATCAACGAACCGATGATCAAGAGCAAAGACGGCATGACGGCGCGAATGTCCGGCGCCGCCGGAAATTCTTTTCATTTCCCGCGGAACTATCCGGCGTTCCAGGGCCACGTGCTCAGTCCCGCGGCAAGCGGGCGCGTTCGGTCGGTACCAATGATGGCGACAGGTGATTGTTCGTCCAGAAGAAGGACACTTCATGACAGCGCACCGTCATCCGGGACCGGTGCGGGCAGATATTCGGCGTGTCCGGTCCGGCGCGCCCGAAATGCGGCTGTGAGCCGAGGTGCGGCGGCATGGTCCACCATCGTGAGGCCGTCCTCGATCGAGACGAACCTGTACTCGTCGAGCTCGTCATGCTGCAGCCTGATTCGATCCTCGCTCAGGACTCCGCAGTCGAACATGAAGTACATGAGCGGACGGGGCCGATCGTCTCGTGCCGGAACCCAGTCGACGACCAGCAAAGGGCCCACCCTGAGGTCGACCCCCAGCTCTTCGCGGATCTCGCGGGCGCACCCTTCATGGGGAAACTCGTCGGCGTCGAGTGCTCCCCCGGGAAAGAGCCAGAACGGCCGGTAATTGGGTTTGACAAGAAGAATCTGATCCGACGCGTTGGTGATCCATCCTCCCGTCGCGGCATACGCCGTCGACAACGAGGCATACCAAGTCTCAGGAGGAACCCATTGCCGACCAGCCATGTCCCGACTCTAACCGCCGATCCCGAAATCCGGAACAACAGCGTTTAGCCGTCATAACGGACAAGTGAAAGGCGACCTTAGCGTCTTGGGTGAAGACTTGGACCACCAGAACCGGGCCAACCGGAATCTGCGCTCACCAGACGCCTGTGGGACCGCGCGGTCGCCCGTGCCCCTGCTCGCCGGACCGCGCCACGACACCCTTCCGGCCTGCAGATTCGTCTCCAGCGCCTCCTCATCACCTGTGACCACACTCGGTCACCACCGAATCTGCGACAGAGCCGAAAAACGTGTAACTCCCGATCAAGGGGGACACACCTGATGAGTACTGTGATCCAGGCATCCGCAGACATGGACCTGGAGGAGACCGCGGTGGCGCGGCGGGACGATCGTGAAGCGTCGGATCAGGAGCCGGTAGCCAGGCTGGTCGGCCAGGCGCGGGCCGAAGGCCTGGAACTGGTCGGTGAGAACGGTCTGCTGGGCCGGCTGACCGAACTGGTGCTGGAGGGTATGGCCGAATGGCAGAACCGGCCACTCGATGCCGTCTATCCGGTGATCTTCATTGATGCGATTCACGTGAAGGTTCGCGACGGTCAGGTCGCCGACCGACCCATCTACGTGGCGTTAGCGGTCACCGTCGACGGCGAGCGCGACATTCTCGGTCTGTGGGCCGGCGACGGCGGC
Organism: Streptosporangium sp. G11; assembly: GCF_051192615.1. Classification (NCBI taxonomy): domain Bacteria; kingdom Bacillati; phylum Actinomycetota; class Actinomycetes; order Streptosporangiales; family Streptosporangiaceae; genus Streptosporangium; species Streptosporangium sp. G11. The sequence goes on along the minus strand of NZ_JBPJUQ010000030.1, from coordinate 91,252 downwards.
GAGGGGGCCACGTTCTGGCTGCACGTGCTCATAGAGATCAAGAACCGGCGCGTCGGTGATGCGCTGATGGTGGTCTGTGACGGACTGAAGGGGCTGCCGCAGGCGATCGAGCAGGTCTGGCCGCAGGCCGTGATGCACCTGCTGCGTGCTTTCTTCCGCTACGCCGCCCGCCGGCATTGGGATGCCATTGCCAAGGCGCCGCGGCCGATCTACACCGCGCCGACCGAGGCCGCCGCTTTGGAGCGGTTTTATGAGTTCGCCGAGGCCTGGGGCGGGCGCTGTCCGGCGATCGTGAAGTTGTGGACCGACGTCTGGGCCGAATTCGTACCTTTCCTCAACTTCGATGCCGAGATTCGCCGGGTGATCTGCTCGACCAACGCGATCGAGTCGGTCAACGCCCGGATCCGCCGGGCGGTCAAGGCCCGCGGCCATTTCCCGAACGAGCAGACCGCACTCAAGTACATCTACATGGTGATCATGAGCCTGGATCTGACCGGCAAGGGCCGAAAACGCTGGGTCACCCGGTGGAAAGCAGCACTGAACGCTTTCGCGATTACCTTCGACGGACGTCTGTCAGTCGGCCAGGAGTAGACAACAAAAACGATCGGTTACACCGTTTGATTGACCCTCGCGCGTTCGTAGCGGGAGCTCAGGAGCCGAGATAGCGCAGCACGGCCAGGACGCGGCGGCTGTAGCCGGTGACGTGGAGCAGGCCGAGCTTGTCGAAGATGGCCACCACCGCATACGGTCGTGACGACTTTACGGTGGGCCGGGGGCGAAGCTCGGTTGTCGTTCACATCGCCGGTAGACCGTAGGATCGGAAGGCGTGGTGCACTGGGCGGGCCGGTAAGTGAAATGAGGACGCGGCTTGGCGCGGAAATCATATGACGGAGGACTGTGCCCCATGTATCCCGCCCCTTGTGTTATGAAGAAGGGCGTTCCGTGGTCGTCCAGTCTCGCGGAATAACGTTTGCCATCCAGCTCGTAGTCGAGATTGAGTATGTAGTAGGCGGACCTTTGAGCGCGATCGATTGTGAGGTCCACCTGCCAGCTGGACGTGTCGCCCGGCCTTAGGACGGTACGGGCTTCCCAGCTGTTCGGGTCGTCGGCCCAGACGTGCCTGCCGCCCTCGTCACTTGCGAGACTAAGTCTCGCGCTCCCCCTCTGCAGGTCATAGTCAGGTGGCACGTTCCTGGGGACACACGAGATGTCTATACCCGGGATATACAGCTTTTTTGGACCCCGAACATGTCGTGCCGACACTTTGAGCAGGCGAATTTCGACCTCCCGGACAGCGTCGAATGTCAGGATCATTTGCTGATCCCCCACAGGCACCGCCCCTTGCTGCTTGGCCCACTTGTACGCCTTGGAGCAGTCCGTGCTTTGAGGGAGTTCTGTTTGCGACAAGGGTTTTGTGAGGCCCATGAACCACGGCTCGTTTTCGTACGGAACGCGGAGCGCGGCAGATAAATTCGCGGATGGCCAGTGTTTGGTCGGCGTAGGGGCTGCCGCAGCCTGCTCGTAAGGGGTGGGCGTGGGCAATCCGGCCTCCTGGGGAGAGGACCAGAAAATTATTCCCACCGCACCCAGCAACATCCCCAGCAGCAGCGCGCAGGGAGCGATGACAATGATTCGCATGACGTTCACCGCTGACTGGAGGGATGGGATTCTTTTTGCTCGAATCCTTTGTTCGGCATATGCGCCCACCAGAATTCTGATTCATATTTCCGCGCAAAAGCACTGGTACGGAAAGGTCGGCCGTTGTCGTCGATGGTCTGCTTTTCCACTTTTCCATCCGAGCGGACGGTCATGTCTATTACCCACTCGCAGTAACATCGCGCCGTGTAGGCATTGACGATCATAACCATGGGCTCACCGAACTCAAGAAAACTGTAATGTTCGTTGATGTAGTGAGGACCGGCGGTCCCATCGTCTTTCGTTATCCTCGCCTCCAGATCCGAGGAGTCGAGATTGAACTGTACCTTGGGTACGGCATCCCCGCCCTGTGGCCCGGTTCCGACCAAGCCGCCGGACAACGGGGGGAGCCGTTTGACAATTCTCGCTGTGATCTTCTGTATCAGGACCGGCTTGACGCGATTGCCTTCCAGCGAGATCCTCAGACGGGATCGCCCCATGCTTTTCGGCCCTCTGACGTTCAGCGGAGGTGCGGCAATCTGCACAGGATCGTACTTGGTCAGCAAGGACCTGGCGTCAGGCAATCTGGCTTGGAGCACCAGGCTCCTGGTTTTCGCATCCAGCGGCCGAGAAAAAACGTATATCGCACTTTCGGTGTCATCGAAGTCGTAGATCACCTGTGGGCGCAGCGGCTTCTGAGTGGCTAGTTTCGAATTCTGGTCTTGGGTAACCGCGTTTTGAGACTTCACCTCTATCAGAGGTTGAAAAAAGAGCATGACCAGAGCCCCGACAAGCAGTAGCGCGACACCGACCACGAGGTCGCGCACCCACGTTCGGTCCTTCTTGGAAGGTGCGGGAGACGCCGTGCTCGCGGGTTCCCCCTGTACAGCAGGCGACCCGTTCTCGGCCGAAGCGGATTGTGGTGCGTCCCGTGCCGGCCCGCCTGCGGACGAGGTCCGCGTGCGAGCCGCTTCTCGCCCGTCTCTCCTGGATTTTCTCTTCGGTCGTTGCTGACTCCCACCCTTTGGCATGCCCCATTAATACCTTTCATGCATTTTTATACCATTTAATGAACTGCCGTAGATGATGTTAGACGTGCGGCAGTGTCGACATCCGCAAAAGGGAGAAAAACTCGAAAATGTCTTCGTGTCACCTCCGGTGTCGCGACCACGCCACGTTCCAGGCATGCAAGAACACCCGTGGAAGGGATGTCCATGATGGAGAGCGGGAGGAGACCGGCTCAGCCCGTCAGGTCGAGCCGGCTCCGAAGCGGATCTCTCAGGAGATGATCACCGGCTGCGGCGAGCCGCGCCATCGCCTGACGGGGCACACGGCGATCGTCCGGTCGAGGACCTCGTCGACCCCACACCGGACATTCGTGCCCGGGGCTCAGGAGCCGAGATAGCGCAGCACCGCCAGGACGCGGCGGCTGTAGCCGGTGACGTGGAGCAGGCCGAGCTTGTCGAAAATGGCGTTGACGTGTTTCTCGACGGCGCTCTGGGAGACGTGCAGCCGCTCGGCGGTGGAAGCGTTGGTCAGGCCCTGGGCCATGTGGTCGAGCACCTCGCGCTCGCGGGAGGTGAGGCGGCTCAGCGGGTCGGCGTGGGTGGTCCTGGCCAGCAGCTGGCGTACCACCTCCGGGTCGAAGGCCGCTCCCCCGGCGCCGACGCGGTCGAGGGCGTCGAGGAAGTCGGCGACCTGGGCCACCCGGTCCTTGAGCAGGTAACCCACCCCGTCCACGTCACCGGTCATCAGCTCGGTGGCGTAGCGCTTCTCGACGTACTGCGACAGGACCAGCACCCGCGTCCCCGGGTGGCGGCGCCGGATCTCCAGCACCGCCCGCAGTCCCTCGTCGGTGTGGGTCGGCGGCATCCGCACGTCGGCGACCACGACGTCGGGCCGGTGCTCGGCGACCGCGGCGACGAGCGCCTCGCCGTCGCCGACCGCGGCCGGGACCTCGTGGCCCTCCTCCAGCAGCAGCCGGACCAGCCCCTCGCGCAGCAGGGTCGAGTCCTCGGCCAGGATCACCCGCACGGCAGCTCCGCCACGATCGTGGTGGGCCCGCCGGGCGGGCTGGTCACCGTGAAACGGCCGTCCAGCGCGCCCACCCGCCGCGCCAGCCCCGACAGGCCCCCGCCGGCCGCGTCCGCCCCGCCCACACCATCGTCCTGTACGCGCACGACGACCATTGTGTCGCGTTCGCGGACCTCGACGGTGACCATGGTGGCGCGGGCATGCTTGGCCGCGTTGGTCACCGCCTCGCTGACCACGAAGTACGACGCCGTCTCCACCGCCGTCGGCGGCCGCGCGGACAGCTCGCAGACCACCTTGACCGGGACGCCGGAGCGCTCGGCCACCCCGGCCAGCGCGTCGGCGAGCCCGAGGGAGTCCAGTCCCGACGGGTAGACCCGCCAGGCCACCTCACGGAGCTCGGCCAGTGCCTGCTGCGCCTCCTCGTGCGCCTGCGCGAGCAGTTCGGACCGTCCCCTGCGTGCCCGTCCGACCAGCATGGACAGTGCCACCAGCCGCTGCTGCAGCCCGTCGTGCAGGTCCCGCTCGATCCTGCGCCGCTCGGAGTCGACGGCCGCCAGCACGCCCGCGCGGCTCTCGGCGAGCTCGGCGATGCGGCGCTGCAGCGTCTCGGTGAGGTCGGGACCGAGCATGCGCGCGGCCAGCCGTCGCTCCAGCGCGTGCACCCCCACCAGGCCCGACAGCACCAGGAACAGCAGGACGACGCCCGCCGGGAGGATGTAGGCGAGCAGCGGCACGCTCGGCGTCATGCCGTCGAACGGCAGGCCCCTCCCCCAGGACCAGGCGAGGCTGACGGCCGTCCCGGCGCCGTAGACGAGCAGGGTGAGCACCAGGCCGCCGAGCACGCCCATCGGCACCCTGGCCGCCAGGTAGCGCGGCTCCCGCCCGTCCGGGTGATCCGCGTCGAGCCCGAGGGCGGCGGGATCGAGACGCAGGCGGCGGGCTTCGAGCGCGGCCAGCCGCCGGGCCGCCCCCCGCACGGCCGGACGACCGGCGAACGGCAGCGTGAGCAGCAGGAACACGACGTCGAGCAGGGCGGTGACCGTCCCGAGGAACACCGCGCCCAGCAGCCGCAGCCCCTCAGCGGCGGGACGCATGCCGCCCCTCGTACCGCTCGATCGGCCCGGCGCCCACGGCCACCGTGAACACCGGTCCCGCACCCGGCACCCAGCGGCCTTCCATCGTCTCAACCAGCCCATCTGACATGCCCAGAGGTTACAAACGACAAGGACATGACCGGAATGAGGCACATGGCCGTTTCGGGGGTGCGGAAAACCACACCCTGTCGAAAGCCGTGGGTACGGGCCTCAGCCAACCGGCGGGAGCAAGGCGCCGAGTGCGGCGGCACCGTCGAGGAGGGCTCTCGACCGGGCGTCGATGCTCGCGTCCCGGGCGGCCAGCGTGGTCATCACCTCGTCCCAGCGACGGGTGCGTCGCAGCTCCGGCATCAGGGCCCGCAGCGAGGCGACGCGATGGCCGGCCATGCGCAGCTGATGGACGATCCGCGCGTCCCGGACATCGTCCGGGAAGTATCGTCGCGGTCCTCCCGGGGAGGCCCGCCGGGGCACGACGAGGCCTTCCGCGTCCCAGTGCCGCAACGCCGAGGGGCGCACACCGAGCGCGACGGCGAGCTCGGAGACGCTCATGACGTCCGAGGGGCGTACGTCACCGATCGACTCCCCGGAGATCGTCGCGGCGGCCTCCCGGGCCAGCCTGAGTTCCCGCCGCTCCGTATCGAGTCGAGCGTGTGCCGCGTCGAGCAGGGCGAGCAGGTCCGAGGCGGGATACGCGTGCGCCGCGCGCATGATCCGCTTGGCCTCGACCGGCCCGGCGCCGTCCGCGAGAGCTCGGTAGGCCAGCGCGGAACGCAGATGCGTCTCGTCGTAGATCCGGTATCCCGTGCCGGTGCGCGTCGCCGAAGGCAGCACGCCGTCGCGCTCGAGATTGCGCACCTGCTGGACGGAGCACCCGACACGTCGCGCGACGTCGACCGTCCGCATGATGGCCGACTTGCGACTTCTCACCCGTCCACCTGGGCATGTCCGGGGCGAAGTCTCCACAAGCACATGAATGAAACGCTACAACACATGAGTATCGACGAGATCATCGAATTCCTCGCCGGCCTCGACGGGGTTCTCACCCTCAGGCCGGCACCCGGCGACGGTTCACCCGAGATCAGCTGGGGCGACGCGTTCTTCTACTACTCCCCCGACGGCGAGGTGCCGAAGGCGGTCCAGCCCTTCGCGACGATCGTGACGAAGGACTACCCGGAGGACGAGCGGTCGCGGCTGGATCGTCCCGGCGCCTTCCGCCTGAACCTCTTCGCCGGGAAGGACGCCTTCGTCAGCTGGACGGGCCGGCAGCCGCGCGACGCGGCCACGGGCGAGATCGATCCGAGCGTGGCCGACTCCGTGATGGCGCACCCCGTCTACGGCACGCTGGGCTGGCTGGCCGTGGTGAACCCGGGGCCGCGGACGGAACCGGCGATCCGGGAGCTGCTTCGCGCGGCCCACGACCTGGCCCGCTCGCGCCACCGGCGGCGCGCCGGATCGGCGTCGCTCTGACCCGCCCGGCGGGCGCGTCACGAGCGGGAAAGGGCCCGCCGGGAGAGGAGGGGAGCGGCCGGGGTCGAGGAGACCCCGGCGCGAGCCCCGCCGACTCCCGGCAGGCCCTGACCGGCGCGTTCACCGCTACGCGTGGTGCCTGCCCTTGCGTTTGTCGGACAGCCTGACCACGATGAAGACCACCACGGCGAGGATCACGATGCCCAGCACCGCCTTCGACACGACCCCCATGTAACGCTCGACCAGCTCCCACTGCTCACCGAGCAGATACCCCGCCATCACGAAGGCCGTGTTCCAGATGAGGCTGCCCAGGGTGGTGAGAAGCGTGAAGATCATGATCGGCATGCGCTCGACCCCCGCGGGGATCGAGATGAGGCTGCGGAAGATGGGGATCATCCGGCCGAAGAAGACGGTCTTCCTGCCGTGCCTGGCGAACCACGCTTCGGTCCTCTCGATGTCGGCGACGCTGACCAGCGGCAGCTTGGAGGCGATGGCCACCACGCGCTCCCGGCCCAGCAGGGCCCCGACCCCGTACAGCGCCAGCGCGCCGACCACCGATCCCAGGGTCGTCCAGAGCACGGCGTCGAACAGCCCCATGTTCCCCTTGCTCGCGGTGAACCCGGCCAGCGGCAGGATCACCTCGCTGGGCAGGGGCGGGAACAGGTTCTCGAGTGCGATCGCCAGCCCCGCCCCGGGCGCGCCCAGGGTTTCCATAAGGTTGATCGCCCATGCGGCGATCCCGTCGACATTCGGTGAACTCATAGGGACAAGGCTACGGAGGGCTGCGTACGGTGTGGATGCGGAACGCTTCCGTTCTCGCCTGCTGTGCGCCGCAGAGCGCGGCTGCGGAAAACCACAGCCGCCCGCGGCGCGACCGTGCCCGCCAAGCGTTTTTTGGAGGTTTCCGCACGTCAGGGGGGCATCGATCGATCCGGACGGGGACGAAGGAGACCCGCGCCGAGCTCGTCGCCGCCCGGGGGCGGGCGGGCGTGCCCGCCGATCGGTGCCGCCGCCCCGCGTCGAGTGTGACCCATCCCACATTTATCGCCCTCGGGGACGGCGCGTACCCGAGGCCTTCGCGGGGAAAGATCCCTCTTTCAGCCCCGCGCCCCGCGCCCCGCGGCTTCCGACCGCCCCCGGCGCGGGCCGCGGGTCAGGCGCCCCTGAGGTGGATCGCCGCGCCCGGCTCGATCTCGGCGTGTCCCGCGGTCAGCGTGGCGACCCAGCCGGGGAAGGCGGGCAGGTCCCGCTCGCGCACCGCGACGCGGAAGCCGACGTCCGCGCCGTAGACGACCCCCCTGACCTCGTACGGCGAGATGCGCAGGTCGTTCTCCAGCCGCCCGGCCCTGACGTGGTCCACGGTCACGGTCATGATCCTGGCGGGCACCATCTCGACCAGCGGCGTGAGGTCCAGCGTCTTGCCGACCGACGAGCCGTACGCGCGGACCAGGCCCCCGGCGCCGAGTTTGACCCCGCCGAAGTACCGGGTGACCACCGCCACCGCGTCGGCGACGCCCCGGCGCAGCAGGGTCTCCAGCATCGGGGTCCCGGCGGTGCCGCCGGGCTCGCCGTCGTCGTCGGCCCGCTGCACCCGGCGGTCGCCGCCGATCACGTACGCCGAGCAGTTGTGCGTGGCGTCACCGTGAAGCCGCCTGCGCGCGGTGACGAACTCCTTCGCCGCCTCCTCCGAGGAGACCGGGCCGACCGCGCACAGGAACCGGGAGCGCTTGATCTCGATCTCGTGTTCGGTGGTCTCCTGCGGAGTCAGGTACGGGTCGGGCACCCGGCAAGGCTACCCACCGGCGCGGGCCGCGCCTTCCAGGCGGTCAGCGGGCCGCCTGGAAGGCACGGCCCGCGCGGGTGACGGTCCCGTCGCTGCGGAACAGCCCGCTGTTGGGCTCGGTCTCCGAGGAGGGCAGGCCGAACCAGGCGTAGCGCCGCACGTACGGCAGGGAGGCCAGCATCTTGGTGGACGCGGTGACGAACGCGGCCTGCTGGGCGTCGCTGGCGTAGCGGGTGCCGTTCGAGAAGTCGATCAGGGCGTACTCGGTGAGCCAGATCGGCTTGCGGTAGCGCTTGTACACGGCCTGGACGTACGACTTGAGCTGGCCGACCGCCGCCTCGGTGCGGAAGTCGGCCCCGTACCAGTGCAGCGCGATGAAGTCGACGCGGTAGCCCCGCTCCTTCGCGCCGGACATGAAGCGGTCCAGCCAGCTTCCCGGCGTGGCGGCGCCGAACGCGACGGAGGGGCTGCTGAGCACGCGGCCCGCGGACATGAGTTTCGGCCAGAGCGACAGCGCCTCCTCCACGGTCATGTTGGCCTGCTGGGGCAGGTCGGGTTCGTTGAAAGCGAGCAGGTAGGGCCCGGCGCTCCTGGCCTGGGCGAGGTTCTCCGGGGTGACGCTGCCCGATCCCCAGATCATCGGGACGAACCCGTCCGCCCTGGGGCCGGTGACGCCCTCGCGGCGGGTGGACCAGGTGTAGTACCAGCTCGCGCCGGATTTGGCGAAGGCCGTGCTGAGGCCGGGCATCTTCCACACGCCCACGCCCTTCCTGGGGGAGGTCGCGACGGAGGCGGGGGGTGGCGAGGTCGGGGTCGGGGTGGGCGTGCGGGAGGCCTTCCTGCGGCTGGGAGCGGGAGAGGGGGAGGGCTTGGGCGTGGCGCGCGCCGACGGCGTCCGCGACGGAGGTGGCGACGGCGAGGCCGTCTGCGCGGGGACGGCCACCGGAGGGGCGGGCTCGGGGGCGGGGGCCGTGAGCTGCCCGAACACCAGGACACCCGTGACGATGACGGCCGCCGCGCCGCCGATCGTGATCGGGGCGGGGGGCAGGGAGGCCAGCAGGCCCGGCCGCGTCGTCTCGAGGGCGTGCGCGCCGTGGGACGTGCCCCAGGCGGTGGCGTGCGCCACCGCCTCGACGGCGGGGGGAACGGCCTGGAGGTGGTGCAGGGCGAAGCCGACGGGCAGGGGCAGCAGCGGCAGCCCGCTGAGCAGGCGGTCGATGGGCAGCAGGTTCGCGGTGCGTCCCTGGCAGACGGCGCAGTCACGGATGTGCCGGGCGAAGCGCTTGCGCCACAGCGGGCTGGGGATGCCGTTCCAGTTCGCGGTGAGGGCGCGCAGCTCGGGGCATCCGGAGTCGGCCCGCAGCGCCCGTACGATGGTGCGCGCCGTCTGGACCTGCTCCTTCATCCGCTGGACGCGTACGGCAGCGTGGCGCCCCGACAGGCCGAGGGCCCCGGCGAGGTCGGCGCGGCCGAGCTCGCCGGTCTCCTCAAGCCACCACAGGGCGAGAAGTGCCTGGTCGTCGCCGTCCAGCCAGCGGGTGGCCTCGGCGACCTCGCGGCGCTGGTCGGTGAGCCCGAGCCGCAGGATGGTCACGGCGGCGAAGTCGGAGGCGGGGTCGGGCATCTCCTCGGCGGTCTCGAGGTCCGCCCTGCGGTGCTGGGTGGTCCTGCGGTCCTGCTCGTGGTCGCGCACCTGGCGGACGGCGATGGCCACCAGCCAGGACCGGTACGCCTGCGGGTCCCGCAGGTCGGGCAGGGCGCGGACGACCCGGAGAAATGTCTCCTGGACCACGTCGTCAACGTCGGTGTGGCCGTTCAGCGCTCGCCCGACGATGTTGTAGACGAGCGGGAGGGAGTCGGCCACCAGGGCGTCCAGCGCCTGCTGGTCTCCGTCGCGCGCGGCGGTCACCATCGCCGTGTCGGGTCCGCCCCTACCGGTTCCGAGCATCGCACTCCGCTTCCTGTCGTCGTCCACCGTCCGCCGTCCCCGCGCCACGCCGGGCGCCGGGCAGGGACGATTCTCTCCATAACTCCTCATAGCGGAAGACCGACGAGTCCCCTCCATGGAGACCGGCAGCAGGTCAGGAAGACAACGAAAATTTTCTCCGCCTCTTTTTTAAGTTTTTGTTGTCGCCCTCCCTCCCGCCGGTCTCCTGTACAGGAGCAGAACACGCCCGGCGCCGGGCGTGACGGCGAAGGAGGCTCGCGACGATGGCATCGGGGAGGCGTACGGTGGCACTGTCGCAGGACTATATGTCCTGTTCAGGACGGTGCCGCTGTGCACGGCGGCGGTGTTCGCGCCCCCACTCCCCCACCCCGCCCGAGCGGCACGGCCTCGTCGTCTCCCACGCCTCCGCCGCAGGCGACCTCCGGCCGCACCCCGACCGGGGGCGGTCACGCCCGCCCGCACCCCGGGGGGTGGTCACACCCGCCCGAACCCTGCCTGAGCGGTCACGGCCCCCCGGCGCCATCGACGCCTCCGGCGCGGGACGCCGTCCGCTGACGCGCCGGGCCGCGAGCCGGTCCGGCCGAGACCCCGTCGAGCATCACGTCCATCGCACCTCGACCCCCCTAAGGACCTCATCCACATGAGTGAGACCGTTCCGAGCACCACGGCCCCGGGTCGCGGATCGGGCAGGCGAGTGCACCGCTTCGCACTCGCCGGCGCCCTCGCGACCATCCTGGGCGCCTCCGTGGTGAACGGCGTCCTCCCCGCCAGTGCGGCCGAGGCCCCGCTGTCGCAGAGTGGCAAGGCCACCGCCTCCTCATCCGAGAGGGGCGACCTGTCCGCCTCGGCGGCGATCGACGGCAAGGAGAACACCCGCTGGTCGAGCGCCTTCGGTGATCCCCAGTGGCTCCAGGTCGACCTGGGCGCGTCCAAGGCGATCAAGAAGATCGTGCTGAACTGGGAGAACGCCTACGCCACGGCCTTCACGATCCAGACCTCCGCCGGCGGCGGCCAGTGGAAGACGATCCACACCACGACCGCGGGCAAGGGCGGCGTGCAGACCCTGAACGTCTCGGCCACCGGCCGCTACGTCCGGCTCAACGCCACCGAGCGCTCCTCCCGGTACGGGGTCTCGCTGTGGGAGTTCGAGGTCTACGGCACCGGTTCGGGCACCTCCACCCCCGAGCCGACGCCCAGCGCCACCCCCAAGCCGAGCGCCACCCCGACCAAGCCCACCCCCGAGGAGACGCCGACCACGCCGGCTCCCGGCGGTAACCTGCCCAAGGGCCCGGTCCCGCCCGGCGCGGTGCGGGTGGCGGAGTTCCTCGCCGAGTGCCCCTACACCCACCGGCTGCCCGACGACCCGATCGTGATGCCGGGCCTCCCCGGCGGGTCGCACATGCACAGCTTCTTCGGCAACACCTCCACGGACGCCGGCTCCGACGTCAAGAGCCTGCTGAAGGGCGGCACCACCTGCAGCCCGAAGGCCGACCTGTCCTCGTACTGGGTGCCGACCCTCTACAGCGACGACAAGCCCGTCGAGCCGACCGGCACCACGTTCTACTACCTGGGCGAGGGCGTCAGGGACGAGCTGATGGCCCAGACCCGGCCGCTGCCGCTGGGCCTGCGGATCGTGGCCGGCAACGCCAAGGCCACCCAGCCCGACGCCGGCAGCAACGCGCGCTGGTCGTGCCTGCACGCCGGCGAGGTGGGTTCCTCCAAGAACTTCGTCAACTGCCCGGCCGGCAAGATGCTGGAGTCCTACCTGGACTTCCCGCACTGCTGGAACGGCAAGGACCTGGACTCGCCCGACCACAAGAGCCACATGTCCTACCCGGTGAACGGCGCCTGCCCGGCCTCGCACCCGGTGATCGTGCCCAAGCTGCGCCAGGTGCTGCGCTACCCGGTCAGCGGTGACCCGGCCAGATTCCGGCTCTCGTCGGGCCCCGGCTACACCATGCACGCCGACTTCTTCAACGCCTGGCCCGAGGCCGAGATGGAGCGCCGCGTGCGCGACTGCATCCGTCCGATCGTCAAGTGCGGCGCCGACGGCACCCCCTGAGACGGCAGGTGACCGCCTCCGGGCGGAAGCGTACCGTCTGACCTGAACGGGGCGAGGCCCGGCATACCGGGCCTCGCCTCACCATGGGAACGGCGCGACAGAGGAGCGACATGAAGGTGTCCACGATCGGTGCGTCGGTACTCGTCGTGCTCACCGTGCTGCTGGTCTCGCGATGTGTCGCCGCCGAGCCGCAGACCCATTCGGCTGCGAACCACCCGCCGTCGCGAAGCGGCCCCGCCGCGCTCCCCACACCGACCGGAAGCGCGTCGGGCTCCTTCAACCGCACCGACATCGCGTGGCTGCAACTGATGATCCCGATGACCGAGCAGGCCGTGCGCCTGCTGGAGCTGGCACCCGGCAAGACCTCGAATCCAGGGATAAAGCGATTCGCCGTGGAGAACGTCGCCGATCGCCGTACGACACTCCGGAAGCTGCGCGACCTGCTGCGGCGATCCGGGGTGCCGGAGAGCAATGAGCACGAGGGGCATGACATACCGGGCATGGTGATTCCCGACGACTTCGCGGCCCTGAAGCGGGCCGACGGCGCCGCGTTCGACCGGCTCTTCACCAAGGACGCGCGCGAATACCTCACACAGTCCGTCCTGGTCGCGAAGAGCGAGCAGAAGTCGGGCGCCGACCGGGACACCAGGGCGTTCGCCGCCGCCCTGGAGAAAACCCACGGCGGCCAGCTCACCCGGCTGGAGCCGTGAGCGCCGTCCCCGATTCCGTCACGCGCCCGCGTCCCGGCACGCGTACGCGGCGGCGCAGGCCCCCCGCCCCCCCGGTCGCACGGCGGGCGCGGCCGTCCCTGGTCCTCGCCCTGGTCTACGCCGGAGCCGTCGCGGCGACCGCGACGTGCTGGTCCGACATGACCTCGATCTCCGGGCTCACCGGGGCACTGGCCTGGGCGGGCAGGCTCACCGGCCTGCTCGCGGGCTACGCCTGCGCCGTCCTGCTGGGGCTGATGGCCCGCGTTCCCTCGCTGGATCGCGGGGTCGGGACCGACCGGCTGGCCCGCTGGCACGCGATGGGCGGCCGCTACACCATCGTCCTGTCGGTGGCCCACATGCTGTTCGCCACCGCGGCCCACGTGGCACGGTCCGGCGCGGGCGTGCTGGAGGGCACCGCGGGGCTGATCCTGGACGGCCCGGCCATGCTGGAGGCGACGGTCGCCCTGCTGCTGTTGACCGGCGTCGCGGTCGTCTCGGTGCGCGAGGTGCGCCGCAGAATGCGGTACGAGACCTGGCACTATCTGCATTTCCTCACCTACGGGGCCGTCTTCCTCGGGTTCGGCCACCAGCTCACCGGGCCGGACTTCGCCGGCAGCGCCGTCATGAGCGTGTTCTGGTACGCGCTGTACGTGTCCGTCGTCACCCTGCTGGTCTGGTACCGCTTCCTCACCCCCGTCCACCGCGCCCTGCGCCACCGGCTGCGGGTCGCCGGGGTCCGCCGGGAGTCGTCCACCGTGGTGTCGGTCTACCTGACCGGCGAGCGCCTGGACGAGCTGGGCGCGGAACCCGGCCAGTTCTTCCGGTGGCGGTTCCTGGCCCCCGGCATGTGGTGGACGGCCAACCCCTACTCGCTGTCGGCACCGGCCAACGCCCGCTTCCTGCGGATCACCGTCAAGGGCGTCGGCGACCACAGCGGCGCGCTGGCCGGGCTGCGGCCCGGTACCCGCGTGTGGGCCGAGGGTCCCTACGGGGCCCTCACCGCCGCGCGGCGCCGCAGGCCCCAGGTGCTGCTGGTCGGCGGCGGTGTGGGCATCAGCCCGCTGCGCACGCTCTTCGAGACGCTTCCCGGCGAGGTCACCCTCGTCTACATGGCGCGCCGCGACGAGGAACTGATCCTGCGCGACGAGCTGGACGCCATCGCCGCCGCGCGCGGCGCCACGATCCACTACACCGTGGACGAGCTGACCGGATCGTCCGGCGGGCGGAGCGTGCCGCTGACCGGGCGCGCCCTGCGGACCCTGATCCCCGGCCTGGCCGTTCACGACGTCTACCTGTGCGGTCCCACCGGGATGACGGTCGCGGCACGCCACGCCCTGCGCCGCGCGGGCGTCCCCGGCCGCCGCATCCACGTGGAGTCCTTCGACTTCTGAGCGGTTCACCGCCGTTCATCTGGTTCGTCTGACTCACGAAAGTGCATCCGATTCACGGGGACGCGTCCGGTTCACGGGGATGCGTCCGGTTAAGGGGGCGGCGGTGCCGCCGGAGGGCCGCCCCGGCTCAGCTCGTGGGCGAGCTGCTCCAGCTCGGCACCCCCCGCCATCAGGGAGGTGAGCTCCTCGGGGGTGATGTCCGCCTTGGCGTACTCGCCGAGGCTCGCCCCCCGGTTGAGCAGCAGGAAGCGGTCGCCGATCGGGTAGGCGTGGTGCGGGTTGTGGGTGATGAAGACGACGCCCAGGCCCCGGTCGCGGGCCTGGGCGATGTAGCGCAGGACGACACCGGCCTGCTTGACGCCCAGGGCGGAGGTGGGCTCGTCCAGGATGAGGACGCGGGCACCGAAGTGGACCGCGCGGGCGATGGCCACGGACTGGCGCTCGCCGCCGGACAGGGTGCCGACGGGCTGGTCGACGTCGCGGATGTCGATGCCCATGGAGCGCAGCTCCTCGCGGACCGTCCGCTTCGCCCCCGCCACGTCGAAGCGGCGCAGCGGCCCCCGGCCGAGCACGGGCTCGGAGCCCAGGAAGAAGTTCCGCCAGACCGACATCAGCGGGATCATCGCCAGGTCCTGGTAGACGGTGGCGATGCCTTTGTCGAGGGCGTCGCGGGGGCTGGCGAAGGCGGCGGGGACACCGTCCACCAGGTACGAGCCGGAGTCGGGGGCGTGCATGCCCGACAGGATCTTGATGAGCGTGGACTTGCCCGCGCCGTTGTCGCCGAGGACGCAGCTCACCTCCCCCGCGCGCACCCGCATGGAGACGTCCCGCAGCGCGATCACGCCGCCGAACGTCTTGCCCACGTCGCGGACCTCCAGCAGGGGCGGGGTGTCCGGCTCGCCCTCCGCCGCCTCACGGCCTGTCGCGGCCTCGTCTCCCGTCACCGCTTCACCTCCTCCGCGTACCGGCGGACGAACCGGTTGGCGAGCGTGGCCAGCAGCAGCATGGCGCCGAGGAAGAACATGAACCAGTCGGCGTCCCAGCCCGCGAAGACGATGCCTTTGTCCGCCATGCCGAAGATCACCGCGCCGACGGAGGCGCCGATCGCGGAGCCGTAGCCGCCGGTCAGCAGGCAGCCCCCGATGACCGCCGCGATGATGTAGACGAACTCCTGGCCGACGCCGGAGCCCGCCTGCACCGAGGTGAAGCGCAGCGCCATGATCGAGCCGACCAGCCAGGCGGCCACGGCGGTGGTCACGAAGAGCGCGATCTTCGTCCGCTCGGCGGGAACCCCGACCGCGCGGGCGGCCCGCTCGTCACCGCCCACCGCGAAGATCCAGTTTCCGGCCCTGGTCCTGGTGAGCACCCAGGTGGCCAGGGCGGTGACGGCCAGCCACCACAGGATGGCCACCCGGAAGTCGGTCCCGCCGACCGGGATCGTCCCGGCGAGCACCGCCCTCACCTCCTCGTACCCCTCGGCCCTGCGCAGGCCGCCGACCTGCACGGTCCCGGTGAAGGCTTTGGTGACGCCCAGGTTGACGCCCTGGAGCATCAGGAACGTGGCGAGGGTGACGATGAAGCTGGGCAGGCCGGTGCGGACCACGACCAGCCCGTTGAGGAGGCCGACGAGCAGCGCCACGGCCAGGGCGACGAGCATCGCCGCCCACACCGGCAGGTCGTAGCGGGTGGCGAGGATCACCGTGACCAGGCCGACGGTACCGGTGAGCACCCCGGCCGACAGGTCGAACTCACCGCCGATCATCAGCAGCGCGATCGCCACCGCCATGATCCCGAGGGTGGAGGCCGGGTCCAGCCAGTTGGCCACGCCCTCGACCGAGCGGAAGACCGCCGACTGGCCGGCGAAGAACGCGAAGACCACGAGGGCACCGACGACGGCCCCGAGCTCCGGCCGGATCAGCAGCCTGCGGGCGATCCCGGTCCCGGCCAGCCGCTCGTCGGCCACCGTCACCGGGTGCCGCTCTCGGCGAGCTGGGCCACCTTCTCGGCGTTGTCCTTGGTGACGAAGCCGGGGCCGGTGTTGACCGGCAGGCCGCCGCCGACGGTGTTCAGGTTCTCCCTGTGGAGGGTCAGGAACGTGATCGGCAGCCACCCCTGGAGATACTGCTGCTGGTCGACCGCGAACAGTATCTCGCCGTCCTTGATGGCGGTGACCACGTCGGCCGACAGGTCGAAGGTGCCGAGCCTGGCCTTGGATCCGCCGTCGGCGATGGCGTCGCGGGCGGCGACGGCCACCGCGGGGTTCAGGGTGAGGACGCCGTTGAGGGAGGTGTCCGACTGGAGCCTCGCCTTGATCTTGGAGGTGGCGTCGGCGAGGTTGCCCACGTCCACCTGGAGCCGCTCGACGGTGCCGCCCAGTCCCTGGGTCGCGCCGTTGCAGCGCTGGTCGAGACCGACGTTCCCCGCCTCGTGGATCACGCAGAGCAGCTTGGTGACCCCCTCCGCCTTGAGCTTCTCCCCCGCGCCCCGGCCCGCCACGTTCTCGGACTGGCCGACGTGGGTGATCGCGCCGAACTCGCGGGAGACGTCGCCGCCGGAGTTGATGGTGATCACCGGGATTCCGGCCGACACCGCCTTGCCGACGGACTCCTTCAGGGCGTCCGGGTTGGCCATGGAGACCACGAGGCCGTCGACCTTCTGGCTGACGGCCTGATCGATGAGCTGGGATTGCCTGGCCGGGTCACCGTCGCCCTGGTAGGTCACGGTGACGCCGTACCGTTTCCCCGCCGCCTCGGCGCCGTTCTTGACCACGTCCCAGAAGGCGTCCCCCGCGCTCGCGTGGGTGACGACGGCGAAGGTGCCGCCGCCGGCCGCCGGGGCGGGACCGCTCGCCGCCCCCGCGGGCTCTCCCGAGGGCTGCCCTCCAGCCTGCCCCGCCGAACAGCCGGTCAGTGCGGAAAGGCCCAGCACCGCCAGCGCGACCAGCCCTGTCGTCCACTTCATCGGTACCTCCGCGCGTCGCCTCGCCGGATCTCCCTCACTGGTTTGTAACCAACGCATTACCTGCATGTCAATGATTGTCGTGACATTAGGACTTATGAACCATGAGAGGGGCCGCACCCGCCCGGGTTCACCTTCGCGCCACGACATACGTACCCGCCGTCGCCGGGACTTCGCCGGCCGTCGGCGCGGAGTGACCGTACGGCCCGACGGCGGGTCCGGGCCGCTCGACCAGGCACAGAACGGCACGGCGCCGCAGGTCGGGGCACCGCGGGAGGCGAAATGCCGACGCTCCCGGCGGGGACCGCCGGGCCGGGTTACGGGAGAGTGAGGGGTGAGGTACCCCGGTGGCATCGAATCTGAAATACGGCACGAGTATCCTGTTTATTCATAACGCGACAAAACTCCTCCGCAGCAGCCAAATAGCGGAAAAGAACTCAGCGTTCCCTGAACGGGACAGCACCCTTCACGTCCCCACGACCTGGAGATAGGCGCCGACGACTGAAATCCCCTGAACCGGGAAGCCCCTTGGATCACGGCGATCGCACGGCCGGGCGCTTGCCTTCGCCCGATAAGGGGCTATATTTACCAATAATCACAGTAGGGATTAAGGGTAATAACGATGCCCCTGCCGAATTTCCTCACGATCGGTGCTCCCAAAGCCGGGACCACCGCCCTGCACGCCGCGCTGGCCCGGCACCCGGGACTGTTCATGTCCCCGGTGAAGGAACCGAAGTTCTTCCTCAGCGACGGCCCGCCACCGACCAAGGGGGGACCGGGCGACGCCCAGACCTACCGCGAGCACGTCTGGCGGCGCGAGGACTACGAGGCCCTGTTCCACGCGGCACCGCCGGGCACGCTCACCGGCGAGTCCACGCCGTTCTATCTCTACGACCTGGAGGCGCAGCGGCGCATCCGGGCGGCCATCCCCGAGGCCAGGCTCATCGTGGTGCTGCGCGACCCGGTGGAGCGCGCCCACTCCAACTGGACGCACCTGTGGTCGGCCGGGCTGGAACCGATCGGCGACGTGGTGAGGGCCTGCGCCGAGGAGGAGCGCCGGGTCAGGGCGGGGTGGGCGCCGTTCTGGCACTATCTCGGGCTCGGCAAATACGGTGAGCAGCTCCAGCACCTGTTCACCCTCTTCCCCCGCGAGCAGGTCCTCGTCTACCGCTACCGCGACCTGGTCGACCGCCCCGCCGAGACCCTCGACCGGATCTTCCGCTTCCTCGGGGTGGAGACCGGCGTGGTCACCGAGGTCCCCCGGGAGAACGTGACCGCCCACCCGGAGCCGACCCGCGGGCACCGGATGCTGTCGCGCGCCCTGCGCGTGGGGTCGTCCGTGGGGCGGTTCCTGCCCTCGCGGGTGAGTGTGGCGCTGACCGACCCGCTGGAGCGCAGGCTGCAGGAGCAGGCCCGCTCCCGCCAGCCGCTGACCTGGGACCAGCGGGAGAAGCTGATCTCCTACTTCACCGAGGACGTGGCACTGCTGCAGAAGGTGACCGGCGAGGACTTCAGCGACTGGCTCCGCCCCCGCGAGCGCTCGGGCGGCCTGGTGGGCATCCGCCCCGACGGCCAGCGCCAGGCGCGTAACGGCCGCCCCCAGACATAGCCGGCGATCCACGGCAGGAACACGGCGGGCACGCGGCGGGCACGGTTCGTGCCCGCCGGCGCGGCCCTGCCGTGATCAGCGCAGTTCGGTGCGGAGCTCGTGCGCCCCGTCCGCGCGGGTGTACTCGTAGTAGAGCCGCCGCCCGCCGCCCGGCAGGTCCACGATGTCCATGTAGCGCAGGCCGCCGCCCGCGTACGGCGAGACCCCGACGGGTTCGGTGCCGAGCGGGGTCAGCTCCGCCGGGTCGGTGCCGACCGCGACACCGGTCTTCTCCTCGTAGTTCTCCGCCGAGGTGGCCCTGCCGTCGTAGAAGGCCACCACCCTGTCGCCGAGGAAGCGGACCGCGGCCACCCGCGCGCCCCGGGCGTCCCAGGTGCCGGGACGGCCGCTGAGCGCGGTGCCCTGCCAGGTCCACTCGATGCCGTCGGCGCTGGTGGCGTAGTCGGTCACCATCTGGTCGGCCTCGTGGGCCTCCTCCAGCGGGTGGCAGGAGGCCCACAGGTGCCACACGTCGTCCCGCAGCACGATCACCGGGTCCTTGACGCCGGTCTTCGGGTCGCCGGGCAGCACGACCTGCCGCTGCGAGGCCCGGAAGCCGGACGGGTCGTCGGCCTCCAGCACCTCGACCCGCCAGTGCTTGGTGTCGTAGGTGGCGCAGCTGAGGTAGAGCCTCCAGCGTCCCTCCGGCGTGCGGACCAGGGTGGGCCGCTCCAGCGACTCGGTGTCCATCTCCTCCCTGCCGATGGTGAGCAGGGTCTCGAACCGCTCGCCGTCGGTGGAGCGGGCGACGGCGACGGCGTAACCGCGGCCCTCGCCGACGGGGCGGCGCAGCCGGTAGGCAAGGTAGATCAGCCCGTCGCTCGCCACCGCGCTCGGCGCGCCGGCCCAGTGGCCCGCACCCGGCTGTGCCGGTTCGATCGCGACGGTGGAGCGGTCGGGGTCGGGAAGGAAATCCTCGATTGTCACGACACTGAGATTAGGCAAGCCTTGGGTAGCACTCACGGAGAATCACCAATCATCATCACGAGCTTTGTCACCCCTTGACGGCCAAAGGGCATCTCATCCTTGGTTCCTCCGGCGTGAGGGGCGCCGGTGGCCGCCACCCTCCACGACCGGGTCGGCACGATCGGGCGTACCGGGGGTGACACGGTCCGGGGGCCGGGGCGGCGCCGGGGACGTGTCCGTGGCGCCGGGCCCGCTGAAGGCCTCGATGCCCGACCGTACAGGGTGCGGGCACGTGCACGGGCGCGGCAGGCCGGCGGCACGTCCCTCGCGTCGCGCCCTCCGGCGCCATCCGGTCGCGGCACCCGTGCCGCGCTCTTCGTGCCGCGCTCCGCGCCGCGCGCTCCGTACCGCCTCGCCGTGGCGACCTCTCGTCACGCCCGTGCCGCGCTCTTCGCGCCACCTCGCCGGGGCGGCCTCTCGTCACACCCGTCCGCGTGACCGGCCGGCTCGCCGGCGACGTGCCTTCCACGATCGTCAGGACCGGCGGAGCGTCGCGCTCGGCAGCGGGATGGCGGGGAACGGGTTGTCCGGCGGCAGGATGAGCCGCCTGGCCTCCTGCGGGCGGGCGGTGGCGTCCAGGTGCAGGAGGGCGGCCCCGACCCCCGCCGCGCCGACCATGTAGCCGGTGTCGGCGGTGACCTCCCAGGGACGCAGCCGCCGGTAGGCCTGGTACCAGCGGGTTCCCCGGCCGTCGTGGCCGGTGGCCCGGCCGCTCAGGCTCTCCCCCAGCGTGCGGGCGAACTCCAGGTGCTGGCGGCGGCCGGTCGCCGCCCAGAGCCCGACGAACAATTCCACCAGGCCGGCGGTGCCGCAGCACTGGCAGGCCGAGTTCCAGGAGCCGCCGCTCTGGTTGGCGGGGGCGCCGCTGCGGACGATCCCCCTGGCCAGCCGCTCGGCCCAGTCGAGGTCACCGGCGTCGCCCGACACCCGGTGCAGCTCGTAGAACATCCGGGCGACCCCGGCGGAGCCGGAGCAGAAGCCCAGGTAGTGCAGGTCGCGGCCCTGCGGGATGTGGTGCGGCACCAGCGCGCACCGCTCGGTCACGACGCTGACCGCGCGGACGAAGTCGGCTCCCCTGCGGGAGGCGCCGAGGAAGTCGACCTCGCCGGTCACGCCGTACAGGCGGGCGAGCAGGAAGGCGGTTCCGGCGGTGCCGGACAGGAAGCCCGGGGTGACCGCGTCCAGCGGCAGGTCGGCGCAGGCGCCCTCGCCGAAGCGGTGGCCGGGGACGACGAGCGTGGCGATGCGGGCGCCGGCCTCGACGGCGATCTCCTGGTAGGCGGGCACCCCCAGGATGCCCGCGGCGTGCAGCAGCCCGAGGATGATCCCGCCGTCGCCTCGCTGCGCGGGGTCGCCGGTCCAGCCCAGGCCGCCGTCGATGGGGCGGGCGCTGCGCACGATGCGGTCGGCGACGGCGCCGGCCTCGACCTCGAAGTCCCCCTCGCCGGTGGCCCACCCGGCCTCGGCCAGGGCGAACATCACCCCGGCCAGGCCGTGGTGGAGGGAGAGATCGGCCTGTTCCCGCCAGGTGGCGGAGAGGTAGCGGGCCCCGGCCGCGGCGTCGTCCAGATAGCCGTCGTCGCCGGTGGCGGCGGCGAGCTCCAGGAAGAACAGGATGATCCCGGCCGCCCCCGAGTACAGCGACAGGGGGTGGTCGGGCATGGCGGCCCGGCCCCGGGGGTCGGGGTTGGCCCGCCAGTGCCGCCCCCGCTCGTCGTCCACGGCCGCGGAACGGATCCAGCGCGCGGCCCCGACCGCGACGGCCAGCGGGCTCTCGGCCTCCGGCTCCAGGCTCATGGCGGCTCCTTCGTACGGCGAGACAATCATTTTACCTGTATTTCCTACAGGATCAATAGGTAATACGGTGGCCGACACGCGGAATCTGCCCGCGCGAGGGTTTTCCATGCGGGTCATCCGCTGCCCCGCCCGGCTCACCGGCACTTCAGGACGGGTGGCCACGAAGAAACAGGTCGCTCATGACCGACCCCGCCAGGTCGAAGCCTCCGACGTGGGCGAGGTAGCCGCCGGGCTCGAAGATCGACCCGTCCAGCGGGATGAAGACGCCCCCCGCCTGACGGATCAGCAGCGACCCCGCCGCCACGTCCCACGGACTGACCCTACTGCCGTAGGCGACGTCCGCCCACCCTCCCGCGACGTGCGCCAGCTTGAGCGCGGTGCTGCCGAGACGGCGCGTGGAGGCGAACGCCCGCACCATCCCGCCGAACCGGCGCAGCCCCTCCTCCCCGGCCTCGGCCAGCTCCCAGGGGGTGGGGTAGCTGGTCAGCAGCATCCCCTCCCGGTCGCGCGCGGCACCGGCGCTGCGCATCCGCGTGCCGTTGCACCAGGCCCCGCCCAGATCGGCCCGGAACTCGTCGTTGCGCACCGGGTCGTACACCACCCCGGCGACCACCTCCTCCCCGGCCGCGGCGGCGATCGACACGCAGAAGAACGGCAGCCCGGCGGCGAAGTTCGCGGTCCCGTCGATCGGGTCGACGTACCAGTGGATCTCGCCGGAGCCCGCGCGGCCACCCTCCTCGCCGATGATCGTGCTTCCCGGGACGCGCCTCTCGATGACCTCCCGGATGGTCTCCTCCGCGGCGCGGTCGTGCTCGGTCACCGGGTCGTGGAAGTCCCTCTTGGTCTCGACCGCGGGACGCGACCTGAACGCCTCGCGGAGCCGGTCGCCCACCGCGCGGGCGGCCTCGACCGCGACGGCGGAGAGATCTGTTGCGGTGCTCCGATCCATGCTTCCCCGCTTCCTCCAGTGGCGCGAACCCGGTGGCGTGAACCGGCCGCGCCGGTCGTCGACGGCGCCGGAGCGGCGCCGGCAGGCGGCCCCGGGAACGTTCCCGGCCCCGGTCCGCCTCCGGCCCGCCCCGCACCCCACCTTCCATCCTGTACGAGGACACCGGCCCCGCACGCGCGCGCCATGCGCCTCCGCCGACCCCGACCGGTTTTTGTCAAGACATTCTGATGTTCGATAGCCTGGCGGCGCGGTGTGTCAACCGGGAGGGCGAATGACGGCGCGGCTCGCCATCGATCTCGACCGGTCCAGCCCGGTCCCCCTCTACTTTCAGGTGGCCGAGCAGATCTCCGAGGCCATCCGCCGCGGCGACCTGCCCCCGGGATCGCGGCTCGACAACGAGATCCTGCTCGCCGACCGGCTGGGCCTGTCGCGGCCGACCGTCCGCCAGGCGATCCAGTATCTGGTCGACAAGGGCCTGCTCGTGCGCAAGCGGGGCGTCGGCACCCAGGTGGTGCACGGCCAGGTGAAGCGCTCCGTCGAGCTGACCAGCCTCTACGACGACCTGCGCAGGGCCGGCCAGGAGCCGGCCACCAGGGTGCTGGCCCTGGGCCTGGCCCCGGTGGAGGAGGAGGTCGCCGCGCTCCTCGGCGTCGCGCCCGGCACCGAGATGCTCCGCCTGGAGCGGATCCGCTACGCCGCCGGGGAGCCGCTGGCCCTGTTGCACAACTGGCTGCCCTCCGGTCTCGCCCCGCTGACCGCTGAGAGCCTCCAGGAGCGCGGGCTGTACGAGATGCTCCGCGCCGCGGGGGTGCGGATGCGCGTGGCGAACCAGCGCATGGGGGCGCGGGCGGCCACGACGGCCGAGGCCAGGCTGCTCGGCGAGCGGCGCGGGGCGCCGCTGCTCACGATGGTCCGCACCACCTACGACGACCAGGGCAGGGCCGTCGAGCACGGCTCCCACGTCTATCGGGCCTCGCACTACTCCCTGGAGGTCACGCTCATCGAGCGCTGACCGGGCGATGGGCGGCCTTCAGGTCAAATCTGTCCCAAACCACCGGTGCACGACGGTGCCCGACGCGTGATGATTCGTCCCTTGGGGATGTCATATGCGTAATCACCGCTCAGGAAGCCCGCAGTATGACCCCAGATCCGAGACAAGACTATGCGCGGCCGGAGAGATGAGTGGGCGGCGGTCCTCGCCCTGCTGGGAGACGTCGCCTCCACGACCGGGAACGTCATGCTCGTCGAGGGCGGACCGGGGATGGGCAAGTCGCTGCTGCTGGCCGAGGCCGCGAGCGCCGCGAGCGCGCGGGGTACGTCGGTGGCGAGCGGCCGGGCCGACGAGCTGGGACGGCTGACCCCGCTGGGGCCGCTGCTGTCCGCGCTCGAGGAGTCACCTGCGCCGACGGCCCCGATGCCCATGACCGGGAACGCCTTCCCCGACAGGCCCGGACTGCTGCTGTGGCTGGCCGAGCAGGTCCGTACCTCGCTGGAGAGAAGGCTGGCCTCGGGGCCGCTGCTGGTGATGCTGGACGATCTCCAGTGGGCCGACCCCGCCACGGTCATGGCCCTGCGGACGATGCCCTCCCGGCTGGCCTCGTGTCCCGTGGCATGGCTGCTGGCCCGCCGTGACGCCCCGGCGCGCGGCGACGCGGGGCGGCTGTTCGATCTCCTGGAGAAGGAGGGGGCCACCAGGATCGTCCTGGGCCCCCTCGACGAGGACGCGGTGACCCAGGTCTCCGCCGACATCCTCGGCGCGGTCCCCGGGGAGGAGCTGGCGGCACTGGCCGCCCAGGCCGGCGGCGACCCCCTCCTGCTCTCCGAGCTTCTCGTCGGGCTGTGCGAGGAGGGCGCCGTCCTGGTCGAGGACGGCGTCGCCCGGCCGGCCGGAACCACGCCCGCGGGAGTCGCCCCGCCCCCGCTGCCCCCGCGCCTGCACACCGCCGTCCGGCGGCGCCTGGACGGGCTCGGCGCCAGGACGCGGTACCTGCTGGAGGCCATCGCGGTGTTCGGACGCTCGTTCACACCGGCGTACGTGGCCGAGATGCTCGGCGAGACCCCGGCCGCGCTGCTTCCCCCGCTGGAGGAGGCGCTGGCGGCCGGGGTGCTGGTGGCCACCCACGACGAGCTGGCGTTCCGTCACGAGCTGCTGTGGCGGTCGGTCGTCGACGAGGTGCCCTCACCGGTGCGGCGGGCGCTGCGGGAGCAGGTCGAGCGCTCCGCCGGAGCCCGCCGTGCCTTCGCGCCCCGGGGCGGCGACGGCGGGGCCGGGAGACTCCTGGACCTGGCCCTGCTCGCCTGGGACGAGGGCGCGCTCTCACGCGGGCTGGACCTGGCGCGCGAGGCCGTGGAGCGACCGGCCCGCGACCGGCACCGGCAGCCACGGGCGGTACTGGCCTCGATGCTGATCGACCTCTGCCTGCTGGACGAGGCCGGACCGGCGACGGAGGGCGCCGCCGAGGAGGCCGAGGCCGAGGGCGAGCCCGCGTGGGCCGCCGAGATCCCCGTCCTGCGCGCCCGGCTGGACCTGGCCGCGGGCCGGCTCGGCAGCGCGATCGAGCACGCGGAGGCCGGCCTGACCGCCGCCGGGGCCCTGGACGCCCCGCTCCTGGCCTCCTCGGCCCTGTCGGTGCTCGGCACCGCGTCGCTGCGGTCGGGCGACCTGCCGGGGGCCATCAGGTACATGGAGCGGGACCCGGTCAGGTCCGCGCCCGGCGTGCCGCCGTGCACACGGCTGCGGTCGGAGCTGGCGGCCGGGCGGATCAGCGAGGCCCGCGACGGCGCGACGGGCGGTATGAGCTCGCTCGGCGGCATCTACGACGCGCTGCCCCGGCACATCGGAGCACTGACCGGCGAGCCCACCGCCGCGGCGTGGCTGGTACGGATGGCGATGGCGGTGAACGACCGGCGCAGGGCCGACACCGCGGTCGACGCGGCCGAGGACATCGCCTGGCGCAACCCCTGCCTGCCCGGCCCGTCGGTGTCCGCCGACCATGCGCGGGGCCTGCGGGAGGGCGACGCCGAGGCGCTGGGCCGCGCGGTGGCCGGGCACGCCGACCCCTGGGCCAGGGGATCGGCGGCGGAGGATCTCGGCGTGCTGCTCAGCGCGGACGACGGCCGCAGGGACCTGGCCGTGGAGAACCTGAAGACCGCGCTGGCCTGCTACGGGGCCGTGCAGGCCGTCCGGGACGCGGCGCGGGTGCGGGGCAGGCTGCGGCTGCTGGGCGAGCGGTGCCGCCACTGGGTCAGGACCGACCATCCCGTGTCGGGATGGGCCAGCCTGACCGGCACCGAGCAGGCCGTCTGCGACCTGGTCTCCCAGGGGCTGACGAACCGGCACGCCGCCGAGCAGATGTTCATCAGCGAGCACACCGTCGCCTTCCACCTGCGGCAGGTCTTCCGCAAGCTGGGCATCCACTCGCGGGTCGAGCTGGCCAGGCTCGCGGCGGAGGAGAACGGCCACCGGCGCCCCCTCTGAGGCCCCGCCGGGAGGAACCCGCGGGAGTCCTCACCCACCCGGATCGGCCCGTAGGCGCCGTGGGCCGCGAACCCGCGGGGGTCCTCACCCGTCCCGGACCGGCCCGCGGGCGCCGTGGGCCGCGAGCCCGCCGATCTGTTCACCCATAGGCGACGGCGAGCTCGTCGCCGGCGAGGTCCACACGGACCACCGCCCCTTCCTCCGCCTCTCCCGACAGGAGCGCGCGGCCGATGCGCGTCTCGACCTCCCTGGCGATGAACCGGCGCAGCGGGCGGGCGCCGTACACGGGGTCGTAGCCCCGCTCGGCGATGTGCCGCAGCGCCGCCTCGGTGACCTCCAGCCGGATGCCCCGCTGTTCGAGGCGGTCGCGCAGCTCGACGAACATCAGGCCAACGATGCGCTCGATCTCCTCGGGGGTGAGCGGCTTGAAGATCACGATGTCGTCGACGCGGTTGAGGAACTCCGGGCGGAAACTGGAGCGCAGCTCGGCCATGACCTGCTGCCTCGCGTCGGGCTTGATCTCCCCGGTCGACGTGACGCCGTCGAGAAGGTACACGGAGCCGAGGTTGGAGGTCATGATCAGGACGGTGTTGCGGAAGTCGACGGTCCTGCCCTGCGCGTCGGTGAGCCGTCCGTCGTCGAGCACCTGCAACAGCGTGTTGAAGACGTCGGCGTGCGCCTTCTCCACCTCGTCGAAGAGCACCACGGAGTACGGCTTGCGCCGCACGGCCTCGGTCAGCTGGCCGCCCTCCTCGTACCCGACGTAGCCGGGGGGCGCGCCGACGAGGCGGCTGACCGTGTGCCGCTCCTGGTACTCGCTCATGTCGATGCGGATCATGTTGTCCTCGGTGTCGAAGAGCGCCTCCGCGAGCGCCTTGGCCAGCTCCGTCTTGCCGACGCCCGTCGGCCCCAGGAAGATGAACGACCCGATCGGGCGGCGCGGGTCCTTGATGCCGGAGCGGGCCCGGATGACGGCGTCGGCCACCAGTTGCACCGCCTCGTCCTGGCCGATCACCCTCTCGTGCAGGATCTGGTCGAGCCTCAGGAGCTTCTCGCGCTCGCCCTCGCGCAGCCGGCTCACCGGGATGCCCGTCCACCGGGAGACGATCATCGAGATCTCCTCGTCGGTGACGACCTCGCGCAGCAGGCGCGACGTCCCCTGCTTGGCGGACAGCCGCTCCTCCTCGGCCTCCAGCCGCCGCAGCAGCTCGGGCAGCCTGCCGTGCCGCAGCTCCGCGGCGCGGTTGAGGTCGTAGTCGCGCTCGGCCCGCTCGGCGTCCGCGCGTACGTGCTCGATCTCCGCGCGCAGTGCCTGCACGGCGCGCAGGGCGTGCCGCTCGGCCTCCCACTGCGCCCGCATGGCGTCGGCCTGGGCGCGTACGTCGGCGAGCTCCTTGCGCAGCTCCTCCAGCCGTGCCCGGCTCGCGGTCTCCTCCTCCTTGGCGAGCGCGGCCTCCTCGATCTCCAGGCGCATCACCCTGCGGGTGAGCTCGTCGAGCTCGGCGGGCATCGAGTCGATCTCCGTACGGAGCATCGCGCACGCCTCGTCCACCAGGTCGATGGCCTTGTCCGGCAGGAAGCGGTCGGAGATGTAGCGGTGGCTCAGCACGACGGCCGCCACCAGCGCGCTGTCCTGGATCTTGACCCCGTGGAAGATCTCCAGGCGCTCGCGCAGGCCGCGCAGGATGGACACGGCGTCCTCGACCGAGGGCTCGTCGACCATCACCGGCTGGAACCGGCGCTCCAGGGCGGCGTCCTTCTCGACGTGCTTGCGGTATTCGGTCAGGGTCGTCGCCCCGATCATGTGCAGCTCGCCGCGGGCCAGCATGGGCTTGAGCATGTTGCCCGCGTCCATGGCGCCCTCGGCTGCTCCGGCGCCCACCACGGTGTGCATCTCGTCGACGAAGAGCAGGATCCGCCCCTCGGCGGCCTTGACCTCGTTGAGCACCGCCTTGAGCCGCTCCTCGAACTCGCCCCGGTACTTGGCCCCGGCCACCAGCGAGCCCATGTCGAGGCTGAAGACCGTCTTGCCCTTGAGCCCCTCCGGCACGTCCCCATGGCTGATCCGCAGGGCTAGCCCCTCCACGATGGCGGTCTTGCCCACGCCGGGGTCGCCGACGAGGACGGGGTTGTTCTTCGTCTTGCGGGACAGGATCTGGACGACGCGGCGGATCTCGGCGTCGCGCCCGACGACCGGGTCGAGCTTGCCGGACATGGCGTCCGCCACCAGGTCGCGGCCGTACTTCTCCAGCGCCTCGTACGCCACCTCGGGCATGGCGGACGTCACCCGCTGGTTGCCGCGGATCGCGGTGAGCGCCTTGAGGAAGCCGTCCCTGGTCAGTCCCTGCTCGTGCATCAACCGCCCCGCGGCGGCCGAGCTGCCCTCCTCCAGCAGGGCCATGAGCAGGTGCTCCACCGACACGTACTCGTCCTTGAGCCGGTCGGCCTCCCTCTTGGCCGTTTCCAGCAGGTTGGAGAGCCGCCGCGTCACGTAGACCTGGCCGGGCGAGACGCCGGGGCCGCTGACCCGGGGGCGACGGCCCAGCTCGGCCTCCAGCTCGGTCCCGAGCCGGCCGGTGTCGACGTTCGCGTACGAGAGCAGGCGGGGGATCAGCCCGTCGGGCTGGTCGAGCAGCGCCAGCAGCAGGTGCTCGCCGTCCACCTCGGTGTTCCCGAAGCGCAGGGCCTTGGTCTGCGCGTCGTGCAGGGCCTCCTGTGACTTCTGCGTCAGCTGGTTCATGTCCACGGCGGGCCTCCGATGGGGCGGGAACGACCGCGCTGGGCGGCCTCGAGTTCTGCGATGCGGTCCAGCAGGTCCAGTACGAGGCCGAGCGCCGCGTAGTTGATCGAGAATCCGGCCCGCAGCCGCCGGATCCGCGCCATGGTGAGCAGCTGGGGAGGCTCGAACCACAGGTGCCCCGCGGCGTCGGTCCAGGCGTCGAGCACGCCCAGCACGACAAGGCGCCGCACCAGCTCGGGATGGGTCCCCGTCTCCCGCGCGAACGTCTCCAGATCCAGGCGCGCGGGCCTGGTCAGCTGGTAGGTCCTCCCCGTCTCCCGCGGGGCCTCCTGCCTGGCCTCCCGTGCGCGGGAGGTCGCGCCCGCGGGCGGGGCGGGCCTGGCTCGCTCCGTGCCCGGCCGCGGGTGCGTGGGGCGCGACCCCGGGTGGGGCGGCCTGCGCTCAGGGAACGGGTCGCTCATCGCCGCCTCCTCGGATCGAACGCGGAGACCGCGGCGAGCCGCTCGAACAACTGCCGCTCCTCGTCGGACAGCCGTTCCGGGACCATGATCCGCACCTCCGCGTACAGGTCGCCCGGCGTGCCGCGGCGGCTGGGCATCCCCCGGCCGCGCAGCCGCAGCCGCCTGCCGCCGGACGTTCCCGCCGGCACCTTGACCTTGACCTCGCCCCCGGGGATGTCGATCACGACGGAGGCGCCGAGCGCCGCCTCCCACGGGGCCACCGGGAGCAGGACGTGGATGTCGCGCCCCTCGACCCGGTAGCGGGGGTGCGGGGCGATCCTGACGATCAGGTAGAGGTCGCCCGCGGGGGCCCCGTCACCGCCCCTGCCGCCCTGGCCGGCCAGTCTGACGCGCTGCCCGTCGGTGACGCCCGGGGGGATGTCGACCTGCAGCCCGCGCGAGCCGACGGTGATGGAGCGGCGTCCGCCCTGGTAGGCCTCCTCGACGGTCAGGACGATCTCGGCCTCCTGGTCGGCGCCCGGAATCGGCCCCCAGCTCGCGCCTGGCCGGCCCCTCCTGCCGGAGAACAGCCCTCCGAAGAGGTCGTCGAGGTCGACGCTCTCCTCGAAGCCGCCGAAGCCCGCGCCCGCGCCCCGGCCCGCGCCCGCCCGGCGGTTCCTGGCGCGCGCCCACGTCTCCGGGTCCACGTCCTCGGGCACCTGGCGGAAGTCCGGCCCGAACGCGTCGTAGCGGCGCCGGGTCTCGGGGTCGGACAGCACGCTGTAGGCCTCGGCGACCTCCTTGAAGCGGTCCTCGGCGGACGGGTCCTTGTTGACGTCGGGGTGGTGGGCCCGCGCCAGCTTGCGGTAGGAGCGCTGGATGTCCTCCTGGCTCGCGCCCCTCCGCACGCCGAGGATCTCGTAGAAGTCCCGGTCGGGGGGCATCATGCCCCCTTGGCCACCACGACCAGGGCGGGCCGCAGCTGCTGTTCGCCGTCCCCGTAGCCGGGGCGCACCACCCGCAGGACCGTGCCGTCGGGCACGCCCTCCTGGGAGAGCACACCCACCGCCTCGTGCCTGGCCGGGTCGAACACGGCCCCGGTGTCGTCGCGGCGCGCGTAGCCGAGGCGGGAGAGCACCTCCTGTGCCTGGTCGCGGATCGCCCGCATGCCGTCGGCCATGTCGGCCATGGAGGCGGAGTCGGCCTCCGCGTGCTCCAGCGCGCGGTCCAGGTTGTCCAGCACGGGCAGCCACTCCACGGCGGCCCGCGCCCGCTCCTCGGCCTGTGTCCGCTGGGCGTCCCTGCTGACGCGCTTGCGCAGGTTGTCGAGGTCGGCGAGAGCGCGCCGCCAGCGGTCCTGGAGGTCGGTCACCAGGGCCTGCAGCTCCACGACGCGGTCCTGGAGAGCGTCCGGGGCGCCTTCGCCCCCCTCCTGGCCGCCGCGCCGGGTCTCGGCCTCCTGAGGTTCCCGGGCCCCCCGGGCGTCGTGCTGCTCACGGGACTCATCGTGGGGCCGGTCGTGAGGCCGCGCCTCCCGGCCGGCCCCCTGATCCTGGTCATAGGGCTCCCGGTCGTCGGGCCGCCGGTCCCGCGGCTCCCGCCCCGACGGGTCGTACCCGCCGCGCGGCTCCCGGTCGGGACGCGGGACGTGACGGCCACGCCCTGGTGTCTCACTCATCGGTCGTGAACTCCGCGTCGATGACGTCGTCTCCCCGTCCGCCCGGAGAGCCGGACGCTCCCGGCGCCCCTGCCCCCGGGGCACCCGAGGCCGACGCGCCGAGGCCCTGGTAGACCTGCTGGAGCTCGGCGGTGAGCGAGCGGGCCCGGTCGAGCGGGGCCTCCTGCTTGATCGCGTCGCGGGCGTCGTTCACCAGCATCTCGGCCCGCGCCTTCTCGTGGACGGGCACCGAGCCGCCCAGCTCCGCCAGGCGGCGCTCCACCTGGTAGGCGGTGGAGTCGAGCTCGTTGCGCGCGTCCACGACCTGCCGCATCCGCCGGTCCTCCTCGCGGTGCCGCTCGGAGTCGGCGACCATCCGCTCGACCTCGCTCGCGTCCAGGTTCGAGCTCTCGCTGATCGTGATGCGCTGCTCGCCGCCGGTGTCCTTGTCCTTGGCCGAGACGTTCAGGATCCCGTTGGCGTCGACGTCGAAGGTCACGTCGATCTGCGGCACGCCGCGCGGGGCGGGCCGGATGTTCTCCAGCCGGAACCGGCCCAGGGGGCGGTTGTCGGCGGCGCGCTCGCGCTCGCCCTGCAGCACGACGACGTCCACGGCGCTCTGGTTGTCCTCGGCGGTGCTGAACGTCTCGGAGCGGCGGGCCGGGATCGTGGTGTTCCGCTCGATGACCTTCGTCATGACCCCGCCGAGCGTCTCGATGCCGAGAGAGAGCGGAGTCACGTCGAGCAGGACGACGTCCTTCAGCTCGCCCTTGATGACGGCGGCCTGGATCGCGGCGCCCAGCGCCACGACCTCGTCCGGGTTGACCGTCATGTTCGGTTCCTTGCCGCCCGTCATGCGGCGTACCAGGTTCTGCACGGCGGGCATCCTGGTCGAGCCGCCCACCAGGATCACCTCGTCGATGTCGTCGGCGGTGAGCTTGGCGTCGGCCATGGCCTGCTGGACGGGGCCCTTGCACCGTTCGAGCAGGTCGGCGGTGATCTCCTCGAAGGTCGAGCGCCTGAGCGTGGTGTTCAGGTGCTTGGGGCCCGAGGCGTCCGCCGTGATGAAGGGCAGGCTGACCTGCGTCTGGGTGACCGACGACAGCTCGACCTTGGCCTTCTCCGCCGCCTCGAACAGCCGCTGGAGGGCCTGCGGGTCCTGTCGCAGGTCGATGCCGTTGTCGCGCTGGAACTCGTCGGCGAGGTGGTCGACGACGCGCCGGTCGAAGTCGTCGCCGCCCAGGTGGGTGTCGCCCGCGGTCGCCCGTACCTCCACGACGCCGTCCCCGATGGCGAGGACGCTGACGTCGAAGGTGCCGCCGCCCAGGTCGAAGACCAGAACGGTCTCGCTCTCCTTGCGGTCGAGGCCGTAGGCGAGGGCCGCCGCGGTCGGCTCGTTGATGATCCGCAGGACCTCCAGGCCGGCGATCTTCCCGGCGTCCTTGGTGGCCTGGCGCTGGGAGTCGTTGAAGTACGCGGGCACGGTGATGACCGCCTCGGTGACCTTCTCCCCCAGGAACTTCGAGGCGTCGTCCACGAGCTTGCGCAGCACGGCCGCGGCGATCTCCTCCGGCGCGTACGGCTTGTCGTGGATCTTGAAGCGGACGGCTCCGTCGGGGCCGGGGACGACGTCGAACGACACGGCGTTCAGCTCGCTGGAGACCTCGTCGTGGCGGCGGCCGATGAAGCGCTTGGCCGAGTAGATCGTCCCCTTGGGATTCAGGATCGCCTGGCGGCGGGCCAGCTGCCCGACCAGGCGTTCGCCGTTCTCGGTGAACGCCACGACCGACGGCGTCGTCCGCGCGCCCTCGGAGTTGGGGATCACCGTGGGCTTGTCGCCCTCCATCGTGGCGATCACCGAGTTGGTGGTGCCCAGGTCGATTCCGACTGCTTTAGCCATGCTGCCCTCCTATGCGCTGTGGCACCGCGGTACCCGCCGGACGGCATCGCCGCGCCGCCCACGGCATCCCGGCGTCCCGGCGTCCCCGGGGCCCGGTGGTTCCGCGTTTCGAAGCGGGCCCGGGGAGGAGCCGGGGCCCGGTGGGTCCGGCCGCCCGGCGGCGGACGCGGGACGGCGGCGTGAACGATGCCGCCCGCGCCGCCCGCGCGGGCCCTGCCCCGGAGAGCGCCGGTCAGATCCGCTGACGCGTCCGCCGGGGAAGTGCCCACGTTCCATGCGGGCCCCGCCCCGGGGAACGCCGGTCAGATCCGCTGACGCGTCCGCCGGGGAGGTACCCACGTTCCATGCGGGCCCCGCCCCGGGGAACGCCGGTCAGATCTGTTGATGCATCTGCTGGGAGGTGCCCACGTTGAGCAGCCTGCGCGCCTCGGCGGCGTGCGGGGCCGCGACCAGCACCTCGTAGCGTTCGGCGACGATCGCGCTCGACGAGAGGAAGTCACGCTTGCCCCCGGTGAGCGCGTGGCCGACCAGCCCGAAGATCGCTCCGGCTATGGCACCCCAGATCAGGCCCCACAGGACCAGGACGAAGGGGAAGCGTCCTGGAGTGAAGATCGCGAAGAACAGGCCGATCAGCAGTCCGAACCAGGCTCCGGTGGCCGCTCCCATCCCCGCGGCGCGAAGATAGGTCAGCCGCCCGAGCACCTGCTCGATGAGCCGGAGACCGACTCCGACGATCATCGCGTGCTCGACCGGGAACTTCTGGTCCGACAGCTGGTCCACGGCACGCTGGGCCTCGGCGTAGTTGCCGAAACTCGCCACCGTCTCGTGGCCGGTCAGACTGACGTCAGGTCGCATGGCACTTCCCTTCGACGGGCAACCGCCGGGTGAATCCGTACGCGACCCACCCTGACCCCGTTACGGCGTCCCCACATCCCCAGACCTGACAGTCATCCTCCACGACGCGTCCCGGCCCCCGGTGTCGCCGTCGCGGTCAGTCGGGGACCAGGCCGTGCCGGAAGGCGTAGGTCACCGCCTGTGCCCGGTCGCGCAGTCCCGCCTTGGCGAAGAGGTTGTTGATGTGCGTCTTGACCGTCGCCTCGGAGATGAACAGCTCCCCGGCGATCTCCGTGTTCGAGCGGCCCGCCGCTATCAGCCGCAGGACCTCGCTCTCGCGGCGGGTGAGCCCGTCGGGCAACTCCGGCGCCCGGCGGCTCCCGGTCACCACCGCCTCGGCCAGCCGCCGCTGGACACCGGGGTCGAACTGGGCCTCGCCCTCGACCACGGTGGCGATGGCCGAGGCCAGGGACTCTGCGTCGGTGTCCTTGGTCAGGTAACCCCGCGCCCCGGCGGCCAGCGCGGCGAAGACCGACTCGTCGTCGGAGTACGTCGTCAGGACCACCACGTGGATCTCCGGGTGGGCCGCCCTGATCCTGCGGGTCGCCTCCACCCCGTCCATGCGGGGCATCCGCAGGTCCATGAGGACCACGTCGGGCCGGAGCGAGCCGGCGAGATCGACCGCCTCCCGCCCGTCGGCCGCCGCCCCCGCGACCTCGATGCCGGGCAGCAGTCCCAGCAGCAGCACCAGCCCCTCCCGCACCACCGTCTGGTCGTCGGCCACCAGCACCCGTACGGTCACCTCTGCCCCCGCGTCCCTCGAACCCGCCCGCGTGTCCCGACGGCGCTCCCGCCCGGCTCCCCCGTACGCCGGTACCGTACGGCACCGGCGTGAGCCGCCCGCGGCGCGGTGCCCGCCCCCACGGCGGCGCCGTGCCGCGGGCGGCTCACGCCGGGACCCGCAGGAGGACCTCGAAGCCCTCCGCGCCCGGCCGGGCGGCCAGCGAACCGCCGATCAGCTCGGCCCGCTCGCGCATCCCCACCAGCCCGTATCCCCCTCCCGGCGACGCCGGCGGGTCCGGCGGGCCGCCCGTGTCGCGTACCTCCAGCTCGCACCAGGCGCCGACACGGCGCAATGCCACCGACACCGCCGCGCCCGGCGCGTGCTTGCGCACGTTCGTCAGCGCCTCCTGCGCGGTCCTGGCCACCGCCAGCCTGGCCCCCGCCTCCAGCGAGTCGAGGTTCCCCGCGACCGAGACCGCGCAGGACGCGCCGGTCACCGACCGGAACTCCACCGCCAGCCGCTCCAGCCGCTCGGCCAGCGGAAGCTCCTCCCCGCGCAGCGCGTCGAGCGCCCTGCGGGTCTCCTCCAGCCCGGCGCGCGCCAGCCGCACGGCGCGGTTGACCCGGTCGAGGGCCGCCGCCGGGTCGTCGCCCCGTTCGAGCAGCAGCCGCGCACCCTCCAGGTGGACGATCTGCGCCGACTGCGAGTGCGCCAGGATGTCGTGAACCTCCCTGGCCAGCCGGGCCCGCTCGGCCAGCACGGCCTCGCCCGCCCGCGCCTCGGCGAGCGCCGCGGCGTGCTCCCTGGTCGTCTTCACGTGCCGTATCAGGAAGGCGAGGACGGCGACGTAGGTGAGGCCGAAGACGTTGCCCATCACCTCCCAGCCCTGCAGCCCGACCAGGAGGGACAGGCCCGTCGTTCCGGCGATGTCGGCCGTGACCAGGAGCACCGCCGGCCAGAAGCGGGTCCTGAACGGCGCGGCGTAGAGGACGACGTACAGGAAGGGCAGACCGCTGAAGTGATTGATCACGTGCAGGGCGAGCCCGCCGGTCAGGGTGACCGCGAGCAGCCAGGCGTTGCGCCGGGTGTTCTGGACCAGCAGCGCCCACACGCAGCAGCCGAAGGCCACGGCGCAGATGGGGACCACCGTGAACAGGCCCGGCCAGCCCATCTCGACCGCGGCGAGCACCGGGCCGAGGAGCAGGTACACCACCAGCGCGACGGCGAGGAACCCGCGTACC
Organism: Streptosporangium sp. G11; assembly: GCF_051192615.1. Classification (NCBI taxonomy): domain Bacteria; kingdom Bacillati; phylum Actinomycetota; class Actinomycetes; order Streptosporangiales; family Streptosporangiaceae; genus Streptosporangium; species Streptosporangium sp. G11. Next base: position 55,736 of record NZ_JBPJUQ010000030.1, on the reverse strand, counting down.
GAGGGGCGGCGGAGGAACGTCACGACGCCAAGCTACCCATGCTCCCGGCGGCCGGCCATGGGCCCCGGGGTGGAGATCGTCTCCACCCCGGGCCGCCGCTGCCTCCTTCCGGGTGGACGTCGCGGACTCCACCCCCGGGACCGTGCGTTCCCACCCTCCCCGGGGCCATCGTCGAGGCCATGTCAGCAATCAGCGTCACCCACCTCGGAAAGACGTTCGGCGGGGTACGAGCCGTCGACGACCTGTCGTTCACGGTGGAGCGGGGAACACTCACGGCCTTCATCGGCCCCAACGGGGCGGGCAAGACCACCACCCTGCGCATGATCCTCGGCCTGGTCACGCCCACCACGGGCACCGCGACGATCGGCGGCAGGCCCTACCGCGACCTGGAGCGTCCCGTCACCACGGTCGGCGCGGTGCTGGAGGCCGCGGCCTTCCACCCGGGGCTGAGCGCCCGCACGCACCTGGAGGCGCTCCGCCTCGCCGCGGGACTGGATCCCGGGCGCGTGGAGCACGTGCTGGAACAGGTCGACCTCACCGCCTCGGCCGACCGCAGGGTGCGGGGCTTCTCCCTGGGCATGCGCCAGCGGCTCGCCCTGGCCTCCGCCCTGCTGGGGGACCCGGAGATCCTCATCCTCGACGAGCCCGCCAACGGCCTGGACCCGGCGGGCATGCGCTGGCTGCGGGGCTTCCTGCGGGCCTACACCCACCAGGGGCGCACGGTCCTGGTCTCCACCCACGTGCTCGCCGAGATCCAGCAGATCGCCGACCAGGCGATCGTCGTACGGGCGGGGCGCCTCGCCTGGCAGGGCCCGCTCACTCCGGAGACCGATCTGGAGGAGCTCTACATGGAGGTGGCCGGATGATGACCGACCTGATCCGCGCCGAACTGCTCAAGGCGCGCGCGAACCGCACCACCTGGATCCTGGCCGCCCTCGCGCCCCCGCTGTGCGTGGCCTGGGTGGGGCTGATGGTCCTCCTGATGGGGCAGGGCGGCGGGGTGCCGCTCGACGCGCAGATCGAGAACGTCTACACCATGACCCAGCAGGCCTACGTCTTCACCCTGCTGCTCGGCGTGCTCGGCATGGCCGGGGAGAACCGCCACCAGACGATCACCTGGCAGTTCCTGGTCAACCCCAGGCGGGACCGGGTGGTGAGGGCCAAGCTGGCCGCGTACGGGATCATCGGCCTGCTGATCGCCACGGTCTCGGCGCTGGTCACGCTGGTGGCGGGCCTGGTCATGCTCGGCCTGGCGGGCCACCCCGCCTGGACCCCCCGGGTGCCCGCGGTCCTGCTCGGATCGGCGCTCGCGGTCGTCCTGTACGGCCTGCTCGGGGTGGGCCTGGGGGCCCTGATCCGCAACCAGGTCGCGGCGGTGGCGGTGGCACTGACCTGGTTCATGTACGCCGACTACCTGCTCGTCAGTTTCCTGCCCGATCTGGGCAGGTGGCTGCCGACCGGGGCGGCCCGCGCCCTGAGCGGCATGCCCCTGGGCGGCGAGCTGCTGCCCGTCTGGGCCGGCGGGCTGCTGTTCGCGGGCTACGTCGCGGTGACCGTGCTCGCCGCCCGCGCCCTGACGCTCCGCCGCGACGTCACGTGACCTCGCCGTACGACGTGATCCCGGGAGCACGCGACGCGGCGTGATCCCGGGAGCGCGTCACGCCACGGCGTCACGCCACGACGTCACGTCACAGCGTCGCGTCACGGTGTCACGCCACGACGTCGCGGACGGCGGCGTGGGCCGCGTCGCGCATCATGGAGTGCAGCATCGCGTTGGACTCCCGGTCGGTCCGTACCTCGACCATGCGCAACCCGTCGCCGCGCAGCGCCTTGACCAGTTGGCCCGGCTCGTCCACGAAGGTGTAGGGCGTGCCGGTGGCGGCGGCCACGTAGCCCAGGTCCACCCCGTGCGAGGTGCCGAAGACCCGCTCGAAGGGGTCGCGCAGCGCGGCCTGGGGAAGCAGCGAGAATATCCCGCCGCCGTCGTTGTTCACCACGACCAGGCAGAGGTCGGGGCGGGGCTCGCGGGAGCCGAGGAGCAGCCCGTTCTGGTCGTGCAGGAAGGTCAGGTCGCCCATCAGGGCGTAGGAGGGGCCGTTGTGGGCGAGCGCCGCGCCCATCGCGGACGACACCACGCCGTCGATGCCCGCCGCCCCCCGGTTGGCCAGGATCCGCAGCCCCCGCCGGGGACGCATCGCCTGGTCGAGGTCGCGGATCGGCATGGAGGAGCCGGAGAACAGCAGCGCCCCGTTGGGCAGCGCCTCCACCAGGTCGCGGGCCAGGCGCGGCTCGCTGAGCCCCGTCCCGTCCAGCACCTCGTCGATCGCGGTCCTGGCCGCCGTCTCGGCGCGGCGCCAGGAGTGCAGCCACGCGTCGTCGCCCGCGGCGACCGGGATCTCCACCACCTGGGCGACCTGGGTGGCCGAGCGGGTCGGGTCGGGCCAGCGGGTCATGTCGGCGGCGACCACGATGTGCTCGTCCGCGTGCCTCAGCCAGTTGAGCAGCGGCCGGGACAGCCCGGGGCGGCCCAGGGTGACCACGACGTCGGGGCGGTGGCGGTCGGCGAACTCCGGGGTGCCCAGGAGGAAGTGGTAGGCCGACATCGCGTGGTCGCCGTAGCGGGCGCCGCCGTTGGGCTCCGACAGGACCGGCCACCCGGCCATGCCCGCCGCCGCCACGTATCTGCGCGTGTTGGTCGCGCCGTCGCCGACGACAAGCACGCCCCGCCGGGTCGGCGGCAGGTGCAGCGCCACCGGCGGGGAGGCCACCCTGGCGCGGACCCACGGCCCCGCCGCGTCGCCTTCCAGGGACTCGCACCAGGACGGGTCGCCGTCCGGGACCAGCGGCTCGCGGAAGGCCACGTTGAGGTGGACCGGCCCCGGGTCGTACGGGCCCTGCGCGCGCTGGTAGGCGCGGCAGGCCGTCGACCGCCAGTAGGCGACCTGGCCGGGGCGGTCCTCGGGCACGCCGACCTCGCTGAACCAGCGGACGGCCGTGCCGTACAGCTTGACCTGGTCGACGGTCTGGCTGGCGCCGGTGTCGCGCAGCTCGGGCGGGCGGTCGGCGGTGAGCACCAGCAGCGGCACCCCCGACTCGTGCGCCTCGATGACGGCCGGGTGGAAGTTGGCCGCCGCGGTGCCGGAGGTGCAGATCAGGACGACCGGCCGGCCGCTGCGGCGGGCGAGGCCCACCGCCAGGAAGGAGGCCGAGCGCTCGTCCACCCGCACGTGCAGCCGGATGCGGCTGTCGGCGTGCACTGCCAGGGCGAGCGGCGCCGAGCGCGACCCGGGGGCGAGCACCACGTCCGTGAGACCGCAGCGGGCGAGCTCGTCGACCAGCACCGTCGCGAGCGCGGTCGCGGGATTCACCGCACCGCCTCCTTAACTCCGCACCCGGGGGTGAGTCCGTCGTGAGGCGCGCGAAAGCGACCTCGCCTACGCGGGACGGCGCGCCTCGGGACCGAACCCGTTCGGATCCTCGCTGCCCCTGGGAGCGGCGGGGGAACCTGCCCTCGCCGCCCGTGAGGGCCGCGCAACCTGCCCTTGGCCGTCCCTAGGGACGGCGGGGGAACCTGCCGAAGTCGGGGGCGCGCTTCTCCTTGAACGCGTCGCGGCCCTCCTGCGCCTCCTCGCTCATGTAGTAGAGCAGGGTGGCGTCGCCGGCGAACTGCTGCATCCCCGCGGCGCCGTCGGTCACCGCGTTCAGCGCGCCCTTGAGCATGCGCAGCGCCAGCGGCGACTTGTCCAGCATCTCCCTGGCCCATTTGACCGTTTCGGCCTCGAGCTCGGCGAGCGGCACGACCGCGTTGACCAGGCCCCAGTCGAGGGCCTTCTGCGCGTCGTACTGGCGGCAGAGGTACCAGATCTCGCGGGCCCGCTTCAGGCCGACGGTCTCGGCCAGCAGCCAGGAGCCGTAGCCGCCGTCGAAGGAGCCGACCTTGGGGCCGGTCTGGCCGAAGACCGCGTTGTCGGCGGCGATGGACAGGTCGCAGCACACGTGCAGCACGTGGCCGCCGCCGATGGCGTAACCGGCGATCATCGCGATGACCGGCTTGGGGCAGCGGCGGATCTGGACCTGCAGGTCGAGCACGTTGAGCCGGCCGACGTGCGGGGTGGACTTGTCGACGTAGCCGTCGTCGCCGCGGATCTTCTGGTCGCCGCCGGAGCAGAAGGCCCTGTCGCCCGCGCCGGTGAAGATGATCACACCGATCTCCGCGTCCTCCTGCGCGACGTTGAAGGCGTCCTTGAGCTCGAAGAGCGTCGTCGGGCGGAACGCGTTGTGCCGCTCCGGACGGTTGATCGTGATCTTGGCGATGCCCTCGCCGGTCTCGTAGATGATGTCCTCGTACTGGCCGGACCTCTTCCAGTCGACCGCGCCGTCGCGCTCGGGGGCCGTCTCCGCCACCACCCGCTCGTCCCCGCCCGGCTCGACCCGCTCCGTGCCCACGATGGCTTCACCCTCTCCGCTGTGCCGGGCCCACCCCGGCCGTTGTCCGGCTTCCGGCACTAACCTTACGACCGTGATGACCATTCCTGTGCACGAGGTATGGCTTTCCGTGCAAAGGGAATTGCACGCAGTGGTGTTACCGGCGGGCCCAAAGCTGTTCCGGGCCGTCGGCGCGGCACTGGACGGCAGCGGTCCCGCCGTGCTGCCCCTCTCCCCCGCCCTGCCCGCCCCCGCGCTGCGGGCGGCGCTCGACGCGCTGCGCCCGACCCACGTCAACGGGGTCCGCCGCGAGGGCGGCGTCGGCGTGCCCGCCGACGTCGCGGTGGTCATCGCCACCAGCGGCTCGACCGGCGTCCCGAAGGGCGCGCAGCTGTCCGCCGAGGCCCTGCGCGCCTCCGCCTCGGCCTCGCTGCGGCGCCTGGACGCCGGGGCGGGCGAGCGCTGGCTCTGCTGCCTGCCGCCCTCCCACGTGTCCGGCCTGCAGGTCCTGGTGAGATCGCTGCTGGGCGGGACCGAGCCGATCGTGCACGACGGGTTCTCCCCCGAGGCCGTGCTCTCCAGCGGCGCGGACCACGTCTCGCTGGTGCCGACCCAGCTGCGCCGGCTGCTCCAGGTGAGTTCGACGCGCCTCACGCGTCTGTCGACGTTCAAAACGATCCTGCTCGGCGGCGCCGCCGCTCCCCCCGGCCTGCTCGCCGCGGCCCGCGCGGCCGGGGGCCGGGTGGTCACCACGTACGGCATGAGCGAGACCTGCGGCGGTTGCGTCTACGACGGCGAGCCCCTCGACGGGGTGGGGCTCGGCGTCGGCGACGACGGCCGGATCCGCCTGAGCGGGCCCGTACTGTTCTCCGGTTACCGGCTCCGCCCCGACCTCACCGAGGCCGTCCGCGACGGTGACTGGTTCCTCACCTCGGACCTGGGCGCCCTGGAGGGAGGGCGGCTGCGCGTCCTGGGGCGGGCCGACGACGTCATCAACACCGGGGGCGAGAAGGTCGTCGCCGCGGCGGTGGCCGCCGTGGTGGCCGAGCATCCCGCGATCGTCGACGCCGCCGTGGTCGGCCGTCCCGACCCCGAGTGGGGCGAGCGGGTGGTGGCCGTCGTCGTCTCGCCCTCCCCGCCGTCCCTGGCCGAGCTGCGCGCCTTCGCCAAGGAACGGCTGCCCGGCTACGCGGCTCCCGCGGAACTGGTTGTTGTGACCGAAATACCGCTTTTGGCCAATGGGAAGCCGGACCTCGAAGCTCTCCGTTATGGTCATGATCGGGAACCGTGAAGGCGCTCTCACACGTCCAACAGGTAGCCGAAGCAGGAAGGACAAGCCCGATGAACGTCACCCGGAAGACATGGGTCTCGGCTGGAATCGTGAGCCTGGTCCTCGCCGGCGGCATCTCCGTCACGGCGGCCGCCGCGGCGGGCGGGATCGGGAAGGCGGGGAAACCGTCGGGCGAGCCGGTGCCGGTGGCCCCGCACGAGCCCGGAGCGCCCTCGCAGGAGTCGTCGCCGACCGCGTCCCCTCCCCCCGCGGAGGACTACGTGGTCTCCAAGGAGGTCAACCCCGACCCCGAGAAGGTCGTCGGTTACTGGAACGAGAACCGCCTGGAAGAGGCGGAGCCCTTCCCGATGCCCATGGTCGACGGCCCCCTGCTCGAAGGTCCCGCGGACCCGGCACCAGAGGGCCTCGTGGAAGTGATCGAATAGGCTTTCCCTGGCGCCCAGGTGCGGGTGGATCGCCGGGAAGGCGATCCACCCATCATATTTTCCGAGTCAAGCCGGGAACAGAAAGTTCTTGGCTGGGGTTATTGGTACTGGTGCGCTGAGCGGCCCCCCAGACGGCCCCACCCCAAGACCAGCAGACCGTAAAGTCAGACGACTCCGTGATGGAGGAGGTGTCCTCATGCCCCCAACCGCCGTGGCGACCTCATCTGAGGCCCCGACGACCCTCGACCAGCTCCTTGACCGAGGGCGAGTCCAGGGCCACCTTTCACTCGCGGAGCTGCGCCACGCCTTCGCCGAGGCCGGCATCAGCCCCACCGAGGGCAGGTCGATTCTGCGAGAGCTCACCGAGGCGGGCGTCAGCCTGGCGGCCGAGAACGAGCCCCCGCTCTCCGCGGCCGCCGCCAAGACCACCCGCAAGACCCCCGCCCGCAAGGCGAAGACCACCACCGCGAGGAAGACCGCGGCGAAGGACGAGCCCGCGGCCGGTGCCGCCGGGACCGGGGCGGAGCCCGCGAGCGCCCCCAGGACCACCAGGGACGCCAAGACCGCGAAGACCGCCGCGAAGGACGCCAAGGACGCCGCGGCGGAGCTCGACGACGAGTGGAACCCGGCGGAGGAGACCGAGGTGGAGGCCGAGCCGACCCTCGACCTCGACGACCAGTCCTCCGTCATGGGCGACTCGGTGCACACCTACCTGAAGTCGATCGGCCGCCGCACCCTGCTCACCGCCGCGCAGGAGGTCGAGCTGGCCAAGCGCATCGAGGCCGGCCTGTACGCCGAGTCCAAGCTGGAGGCCGAGCCGGGCCTGTCCGCGGTCGCGCGTGACGACCTGGAGTGGATCGCCGAGGACGGCCGCCGGGCCAAGGACCACATGCTGGAGGCCAACCTCCGCCTGGTCGTCTCCGTGGCGAAGAAGTACACCGACCGGGGCATGGCCCTGCTCGACGTGGTCCAGGAGGGCAACCTGGGCCTGATCCGCGCGGTGGAGAAGTTCGACTACACCAAGGGCTACAAGTTCTCCACCTACGCCATGTGGTGGATCCGCCAGGCCATCCAGCGCGGCTTCGCCGACTCGGCCCGCACCATCAGGCTGCCGGTGCACGTGCTGGAGATGCTCTCCAAGCTGTCGCGCGTCGAGCGTGACATGCACCAGCGCCTGGGCCGCGAGCCCACGCCGGAGGAGCTGGGCGTCGAGCTGGACAAGAGCCCCGACCAGATCGAGGAGCTGCTGCGCACCAGCCGCCAGCCGATCAGCCTCAACGCCACCATCGGCGAGGACGGCGAGACCACCATCGGCGACCTCATCGAGGACGTCGACTCGCCCGAGGCCTCGGAGGTCGTCGACCGCCAGCTGCTGGGCGAGCAGCTGCGCGGCGTGCTCGGCAACCTCTCCCCCAGGGAGGCCAAGATCATGGCCCTGCGCTTCGGCCTCGTCGACGGCAAGCCCCACACCCTCGACGAGATCGGCAAGCACCTCGGCCTGACGCGCGAGCGCATCCGCCAGCTGGAGAAGGAGTCGCTCTCCAAGCTCCGCCACCCCAGCAACACCCGTCCGCTGCTCGACTGGGCCAGCTGACCGGCACGACCGACCGGCACAGCGCCGCCTGACCCCGTCCGGCCCGTTTCGAAGGGCGCCGTCGCGAGACCTCCCGGTCCGCGACGGCGCCCTTCGTCGTGTCCGGCCCACGGGAGCGCCAGGCGCCCCTTGCCGGAAGGGCTGTGCGGGGATCAGAGCGGTGTCCCCGTACCGGGAAGGCCGGATCGGGGCGGCGGCTCCGTACCGGCCACCCGGGTGGTCGGGGAAGGGCTTCGGAAGATCAGCCGCCCATCTCGGCGACGAGGCTTCTGGGGCGCATGTCGGTCCAGGAGCTTTCGACGTAGGCCAGGCAGGCGGCGCGGGAGTCCTCGCCGTGGGCGATCTCCCAGCCCGGGGGGACGTCGGCGAACGCGGGCCACAGCGAGTGCTGCCCCTCGGTGTTCACCAGCACCAGGAAGGACGCGCCCTCGTCGTCGAAGGGGTTGGTCATCGGATACCTCCAGCATGGGTGTACCGGGCGGCGGACCCGGATCGGTCGGTTCGCCCGGCGCCGGGAGTGACGGTCAACGCGGGTCCTCCGCAGGAGCCGCGGGATGGGGGTTTCCCACCGGCGCGCCCGGGGCCGGCGACCGCCGCTTCCCCGCCGGACACGAGGAGTCATCCGGGCCCGGGAATAAGGCAGACGAAAATGGCATAACTGCGTATACCTCAGCGAAGTGCCTGGTCACGGCGTTGGTCGAGTGGCCTGAGGGACCACTGGGGCGGAGTGTCTTATTAGGGAAGCCTAACCTAAGATCCACCCCATTGACGGCAATGTCAAGATGCCTAATCATCAGGAGCTAGATCACCTTTGACTCTTACCGGCCACACTCTCGACAGTCGGGGTAAGTGAGGCAAGGCTAACCTAAATTGATCAGTGAGGTGCATGTGATCGATCGGCAAGACCATCCCGGGCTTCCCGGGGCGGTGGCCCTCGTCACGGGTGCCGCCGGGGGCATCGGAGCCGCCGTCGCGGCGGCCCTCGCCCGTACCGGGGCGGTGGTGGCCGGAGTCGACGTGCGCGACGGGCCCTGGGAGGACCGCGGGGAGCCGGTGGCCCGCCACGACGTCGACGTCACGGACCCCGAACAGGTGGACGCGGTCGTCGGGAGAATCGAGGACGAGCTGGGACCGATCGTGGTCCTGGTCAACGTCGCGGGCGTGCTGCGCACCGGCTCGGTGACGGAGACGGGCACCGACGACTGGGCCCACGTGTTCGCGGTGAACGCCGGCGGGGTCTTCCACACCGTACGCGCCGTCGCCCGCCGCATGATCCCCCGCGGCGGCGGGACGATCGTCACGGTGGCCTCCAACGCCGCGGGCGTGCCGCGCGTCGGCATGGCGGCGTACGCGGCGTCCAAGGCCGCCGCGGTCATGTTCACCCGGTGCGCCGGGCTGGAACTCGCCCGCCACGGCATCCGCTGCAACGTGGTCTCACCCGGATCGACCGACACCGCCATGCAGGCGGGACTCGATCCCCGCGCGGTGCTGATGGGAGACCCCTCCTCCTACCGCGTGGGCATCCCGCTGGGCCGGCTGGCCGACCCCGAGGACGTCGCCGAAGCCGTGATCTTCCTGGCCTCGGACCGTGCCCGGCACATCACCATGCAAGACCTGTACGTGGACGGCGGCGCCACGCTCAGGGCCTGAGATCCCCCGAAAGGTCAGCCTTGACTATCGCATACGAGGCGGTTAGCGCCACCGAGCTTCTCGACGAGTACCGGCCGGGTTCCTCATCGATCTTCTCCTCTCCCCGGCACACCCTTCTCGCCGGAGGCGTCGCCGACGTGGTGGCGCCCGCCTGGACCATGCGGGAGCTGGCCGAACGCGTACGCGAGCACCGCGACCTGGTCGTCGGCGCGATCCCGTTCGACGACCCCGCCTCGGCACGGCTGATCACCCCGGTGCGCGCGCGCTGGGCCGACCCTTTCATCTCGGGCGAACCGCCACCCCGCGAGGCCACGCGGCCGTGGCGGATCACCCCCGTCCCCACCCCCTCGGACCATCTGGAGGGCGTACGGCGGGTGCTGGAGCTGCTCGGCACGGGCGCGGTGGAGAAGGTGGTGCTGGCCAGGTCGCTGGAGCTGACGAGGCCGGAGCCGGTCGACATCGCCGCGATGGTCCGGCGCCTGGCGGTCCGCGACCCGCACGGCCACGTCTTCGCGGTCGACCTTCCCGGCGGGCGGACCCTGGTGGGCGCCAGCCCCGAACTGCTGGTCTCCAGGGACGGGCCCGCCATCGTCGCCAACCCGCTGGCCGGCTCCGCCGCGCGCAGCGCCGACCCGGTGGAGGACCGCCGCCGGGCGGCGGCGCTGCTCTGCTCGGCCAAGGAGCAGCACGAGCACGCGGTCGTGGTCCAGGCCGTGGCCGCCGCGCTCGCCCCGCACTGCCGGGCGCTGAGCGTCCCGGCCGAGCCATCGCTGATCTGTACCTCGACCATGTGGCACCTGTCCAGCAGGATCACCGGGCGGCTCGGCGATCCGCGCACCACCGCGCTCGACCTGGCCGTCGCCCTGCACCCGACCCCCGCGGTCTGCGGGACGCCCGCCCTCGCGGCCCGCGCCGCGATCGCCCGCATCGAGCCCTTCGACCGGGGCTTCTACACCGGCATGGTCGGCTGGTGCGACGTCTCGGGAAACGGCGAGTGGGCGGTGGCGATCCGCTGCGCCGAGGTGACCGGCGACGGCATCCGGCTGTTCGCCGGCGGCGGGATCGTCACCGGCTCGGTCCCCGAGGAGGAGCTGGCCGAGACCTCCGCGAAGTTCCGCACCCTCCTGCAGGCCCTCGGCCTGGCCCCGGACCTCGACGTGGACCTGGACCTGGACACGAACGCGGTTTCCGGCATGGGAGCCGTCGCCGTCACCGGGGAGACGCCAGGGAGAGGACAGGCGTGACCGGCATCCCCCCGGGCCTGACGTCCGGCCCATGAACGCGGGGAACCTCCCGCCCTCCCGCTTCGGAGCCCCGGAACCTCCGGCTCCGAGGCTCCCGGAACACCGGCGCCTCACCCGGAGCGGGACCGGCCGCGGGCGAGGCGCCCGGCCGGGCCGTGCCCGCGCGGGCCCCGCCGGAGCACCCGCGCCACCGGGGACCGATGGGGCCGGTGAGACCCGCCGCGCCCGGTGACACCCCCAGCACGTCGAGACGCCGACAGAAAGCAGAAGGAGAGGCAGTCGTGGCCATACCCGCTATCACCCCCTATCCGATGCCCCGCGAGGACGAGATGCCCGTCAACCGCGTCTCCTGGACACCGGACGCCCGCCGGGCGGTGCTGCTCGTCCACGACATGCAGAACTACTTCGTGAACGCGTTCGCGCCGGGAACCTCGCCGATCGTGGAACTGGTCTCGGCGATCACCGGTCTTCGCGAGACGGCCTGGGAGCTGGGCGTCCCGGTGGTCTACTCGGCCCAGCCCGGCGGGCAGACCTCGGCCCAGCGAGGCCTGCTGGAGGACTTCTGGGGGGCCGGGGTCGGTGCCGACCCGAGCGCCCAGGAGATCGTCGCCGCGCTCACCCCCGGCCCGGACGACATCAGGCTCACCAAGTGGCGCTACAGCGCCTTCCACCGCACCCCGCTGCGCGCCCTGCTCGCCGAGCAGGGACGCGACCAGCTCATCGTCACCGGCATCTACGCCCACATCGGCTGCCTGATGACGGCCTGCGACGCCTTCATGGGTGATGTCGAGGTGTTCTTCGTCGCCGACGGGGTGGCCGACTTCTCCGCCGAGCACCACCGGATGGCCCAGACCTACGCGGCCGAGCGGTGCGCGGCGGTCCTGCCCGCCGTCCGCGTCCGGCGGCTGCTCGCCGCCTCGGCCGCGCACGCCGCCCGCTGAGCCGGAAGCCCGGCCGGGCTTTCGGCTCAGCGGGACCGGGCCCGCGGGCGAGGAACGGCGAAAGGAGCAGGCCGTCGCCGGAAAACCCGCGGGCGAGGACCGGCGGACGGAGCGGGCCGTCACCGGAGGGAAAACCCGCGAGGAGAGCCCCGCGCGAGGAACGGCGAAAGGACCGGCGGACGGAGCAGGCCGTTCCCGGAGGGAAACCCGCGAGGAGAGCCCCGCGGGTGAAGGTCAGGAGGTCAGCGGGCGGAGGCGGTGACCGGGCGCGGGACCCTGGGGATGCCGGTCAGCCGGTTCTGCTCGCGAAGGGTGCGCAGGCGGTTGACCTCGGCGGTCCACTCGGCGCCCTTCGGGGTGGCCCTGCCCTTGCGGCGGCGGATCCGGTCGTCGTACGACTTGATCCCGAACGTCGCGCGCTGGTTGGCCTCGGCCGCGCGCAGGGCCTCGGTGAGCGCCCTGTCGAAGGCCAGCCCGGCGGCCCGCAGCTCCTGCACGGGGGCCGCGGCGGCCTGCGCCCGGCGCACCTCGGCCTCCGCCTCGCGCGCCTTCTCCAGAAGCTCGGGGAAGCTCTTCCCGACCTCCTGGTCAGCGTGGTGACGAACCTCCGCCTCCCGGCTCACGCGCGGTCGGAAAAACGCCATCTTCTTCCCTCTCTCACCGGTCGCCGGGTCTCCTCCGGCAGATCACCGCTCGTAGCCTACGCGCTCCGCCCCCGCCCCACACACTCAGGGACCGGACCTCCCGCGAAGCGGCCCGGCCCACCGCGCGGCGGCGTCGCCGGCGAACGTTCCCTCCGTCCGGCGCGTCGTCCTTTACGCAGTAAGGTGAGCGGTGGCAGGATGCCACCCATGCCTGCCAAGCGACCGCCCGTCCCGCTCTCCAGGGAGCGCATCATCGACGCCGCCCTCCACATCGCCGACGGCCAGGGGCTCCGGCGCCTGACGATGCGGCGGCTGGGCGACGCGCTCCAGGTGGAGGCGATGGCCATCTACCACCACCTGCCACGCGGCAAGGACGCCCTCATGGACGCGCTGGCCGAGCACGTCACCACCGTCCACGCCGAGCCCGGCGAGAGCTGGCAGGAGAGCGCGAGGGCCTGGTGCCGGGCGAGCCGGGCCGCACTGAGGGAGCATCCCGGAGTGCTGGCCCTGGCCCTGACCAAGCCTCCGAGGGGCAGGGCGGCGATCGCGATCAGGGAGCAGACCGACCAGCTGGCCGAGGCGGGCCTGGCCGACGCGGCGGGGGCGGTACGGGCCCTTCGGGCCTACGTCTTCGGCGCCGTGGCGGTGGAGGTGCAGCAGTCGGGCTGGGCCGAGCCCTCGGGAGACGAGGACGAGCCCTGGCGTCCCCCCTCCAGGGGAGGCGGCGCCCCCGGGGCGGACACCGACTTCGAGCACGGCCTGGACGCACTCCTGACCGGGCTGGGCGCACGATGAACGCAGGGGGCCGGTAAGGGGTGGTCAGGGGGGTGCGGGAAACCCGTATCGGCGCACGTCAGCAACTTGTAACCGATCGTTTACCCGCTTGGCGGCGTGTTGCACTTGGTCGAATATCCTTATATGAGGCATGCTGTGTTATAGGTCACATCCCCTGATAAAGCCCTGACGGACTGACCCTCTACCAGTTCCTAAACAGTCCTAACGGGCTATGTCGCCGAGGTGCGATCGATCGCACACTTGATCTGCTTGATGTGCGGTCCTCGGTCTGTTAGGGGGCCGCATGGCCATATATCACAACATTCAGATGCTCGTCCCCGTCATACGTGGGAACGGAGACCCATCGGTGACGGTGCCGCCGGATGTCCGATGCCCACCCGTGCCCGGCGTGACCCGGGCGAGCCGACACGAGAGATCCGGAGGCACGCCGATGTGCCCGCACGAGCCGTCCTGTCCGTCCGCCGACGCGCTGGACCGCGAAGCCGCCCGCACCATGGCGGCCCACCCCGAGCAGGGCTGGAGCCTGCTCTGCAACGGTGTGGTGCTGTTCGACGACACCGGCGAGCTTCTCCCCGACGGTGCCGTCATCGAGCCGCACCGGCCACTGGCCGGCGTCGTCTGAGGACCGTCACACCCGACCGGTCACGCTGAGCGGGTGCGCCGGGCCAGGCCTCATCCTCGTGTCGAGCCACTCGGCGACCACCTCGCCCACCCTGGCGGGATTCCTCCCGAGGTCGTGACCCTCCCCCGGCAGCACCACCAGGCGCGCGGCATCCGCCGCCTCGGGCACGCCGAACGGGTCACGGTCTCCGTTCACCACCAGCACGTCCACACCCGCCGCGCGCAGCTCCCCGGCGCGTGACCGCTCCGGCTTCCCCGGCGGGTGCAGGGGGAACGCCAGCGCGACGACCGCGCGGGCCCCGACCCTCCCGGCCGTACGGCACGCGACCCTGGCCCCGTTGCTCCGCCCGCCCTGCGCCAGCGGCAGCCCCGGATAGCGCCCGCGCAGTCCGGTCACCAGCGTCTCCCACGCCTCGTCCTGCTTGACCGCCGACCCCGGCGCGCGGGCCCCGCGCACGCGAAACGGCTGGAGCACCCGCGCGACCGTCCCGCCGATCGCCGTCACGGCGTCCCGTACGGCCAGCAGGTCGGGGGCGTCCACTCCCCCGGCCGAACCGTGGGTGAGCACCAGCAGGAAGCGCGGGGCGGCCACCTCGTCGATCTCCACCAGAGCCGGGCCGTGCGGGGTCGTGATCTCCAGGGGCGGGGCCGCGCCCGCCGGGAGCCGGGATTCCGGCATGGCCCCCGGGGTGGAGGAGCCGGCGGGGGAAATGGACTCGGAGGTGGACACGGATCTCGTCCTAATGACTGATGCCTGGCGGCGGGACGGCGGGAACAATCGAAGCGTGCAGGACTATCAAGATATCCGCCAGGACATGCGCGCCACCGTCGAGGCCCGGCGCGACCTCGGCCCGGAGTACGAGACCGCCCTCATCGAGTCGTTCGTGTCACGCCTCGACGCGACCATCGCCCAGCGGGTGCGCGTCGAGATGCACGCCGCCGGGGTGCCCGGGGTCAAGCCGCGTAAGAGCACGAACTCCTCGATTCCGATCGCCCTCGGTTCGATGGGCATCGGGATCCCGCTCACCGGCATCGCGGCGCACACCTCCGGCACCGCCGGACTGCTGCTGGCCTGGGGCGGGATCGTCGCGATCAACTTCGCCCACGCCCTGAGCCGCTGGCGGGAGCGCGACTGACACCCGCCGGGCCCCACCCGGAACACCGCGGCCCGGCCCCGGAGGTTTCAGGGCCTTGGACATTCCAGGGCCTCAGAGGTCCCGGTCGAGGCGGAGGCGGACCTCTCCGGCGAGATCCTCGTCGGCGCTGTCCAGGCCGTAACGCCACACGCGCTCGGCGTCCTCGTCGCGCCCCCTGAGCGGGAGCGTGCGGGCCAGGAGCTCGATGGCCAGCGCGCCGGTCTCGACGTCGCCGCCCTCCTCGATCGCACCGGAGAACTCGGCGCAGGCCAGCTCCAGATGAGCGATGCCGAGCATCACCCGCAGCCTCGCCACCTCGGCCGCGTCGGGCACCGAGAGCGCCTCCAGGAGCACCTGGGCGGCCTCTCCCGGCTCCCCCTCCTCCAGGAGCGCCTCCGCCAGCCGCTGAGCGGCACGAGGAGCGATCTCCGGGTCGGCGGTGGCCAGCGCGTCGCGCAGCGACCGCTCGGCCTCCTCCTCGCTCGTGGCGAGCCTGGCGAGGGCCATGTGCGCCAGCGGGACGTAGGCGGGGTGGCCGACGCCCAGCGCGGCCTGCCAGGCGGCGCGGGCCTGGTCGGCCAGGTCCTCCCGCTCGAAGCTTCCCGCGAGCAGGCAGGCGGCCTGGGCGGCGAACTCGGGGTGCCCGGTCGCCAGCGCGGCGCGCGCGGCCGCGCGGGAGCCCGTCACGTCTCCGCTCTCCTCCAGCACCACCGCGAGACCCACCGCCGCCTGGGCCCGATCGGGCTCGGCGGGATCGGCGACCAGCTCGGCGAAGATCGTGGCTGCGCCCTCGAGATCGCCGGACTCGGCCAGTCTTCGCGCGGTGTCCAAGGGACGGGTGTCCACCTCAGGCATGCATGATCCTTCCGGATACGGAGACGCCCCGAGCCTAACGACTCGGGGCGCCGTCCGTCCTCCCGCATTCCCCGCGGATATCACGGTTCGCACGGCCTTTTGGGCCCCGGCGGGGCCCGGCGGGGATCAGTCCTCGTACGCCTCAAGGGGAGGGCAGGAACAGACCAGGTTGCGGTCGCCGTAGGCCTGGTCGATGCGGCGGACCGGCGACCAGTACTTGCCCTCGCGCACCGACGGCAGCGGATAGGCCGCCTCGGTGCGGGTGTAGGGGTGGCCCCACTCGTCGGCGACGAGGCTGTCGGCCGTGTGCGGGGCGTTGCGCAGCGGGTTGTCGGTCTTGTCGTACGCGCCGGAGGCGACCTTCTCGATCTCCTCGCGGATCGCGATCATCGCCTCGCAGAACCGGTCGAGCTCCGCCAGGTCCTCGCTCTCGGTCGGCTCGATCATCAGCGTGCCGGCCACCGGGAAGGACATGGTCGGGGCGTGGAAGCCGTAGTCGATGAGGCGCTTGGCCACGTCGTCGACCGTCACGCCGGTCTCCTTGGTGATCTGGCGCAGGTCCACGATGCACTCGTGGGCGACGAGGCCGCCGCGGCCGGTGTAGAGGACCGGGTAGTGGGGGCTGAGCCTGCGGGCCAGGTAGTTGGCCGACAGGATGGCCTGCTCGGTGGCCGCCTTCAGGCCGTCGGCGCCCATCATCCGGATGTAGGCCCAGGAGATGGGCAGGATGCCCGCGGAGCCGTACGGGGCGGCCGAGACCGGGCCCACCGCGCTGCCCTCGCGCAGCGGGTGACCGGGCAGGTAGTCGGCCAGGTGCGCGCGGACCGCGACAGGGCCGACGCCGGGGCCGCCGCCGCCGTGCGGGATGCAGAAGGTCTTGTGCAGGTTGAGGTGGGAGACGTCGGCCCCGAACTCCCCGGGCCTGGCCAGGCCGACCAGCGCGTTGAGGTTGGCGCCGTCGACGTAGACCTGGCCGCCGGCCTCGTGCACCAGCTCGCAGATCCGGACGATCGTCTCCTCGTACACGCCGTGCGTGGACGGGTAGGTCACCATGATCGCGGCAAGCTGGTCTCGGTGCTTGCCGATCTTCGCGACGAGGTCGTCGACGTCCACGTTTCCCTTGTCGTCGCAGGCGACGACGGCCACGCGCATACCCGCCATCACGGCGCTCGCGGCGTTGGTGCCGTGCGCGGACGAGGGGATCAGGCAGACGTCGCGGCCCGACTCGCCGCGCGCGGTGTGGTAGGCGCGGATCGCCAGAAGCCCGGCGAACTCGCCCTGGGAGCCGGCGTTCGGCTGGAGCGACACGGCGTCGTAGCCGGTGACCTCGGCCAGCCAGCGCTCCAGCTCCCCGATCAGCTCGATGTAGCCCGCGGCCTGGTCCTCGGGCGCGTAGGGGTGCAGCCCGGCGAACTCCGGCCAGGTGATCGGCTCCATCTCGGTGGTCGCGTTGAGCTTCATGGTGCAGGAGCCCAGCGGGATCATCGACCGGTCGAGCGCGATGTCCTTGTCCTGGAGCCTGCGCAGGTAGCGCAGCATGGCCGTCTCGGAGCGGTGGCTGTGGAAGACCGGGTGGGTCAGGTAGTCGCTGACGCGCGCCAGCGCGGCGGGCAGCGCGTCGTGGGCGGCGGCGTCGAGGTCGGCCAGCACGGTGCCGCTGACCTCGAAGGCGGCCAGGACCTGCTCCAGGTGGAGGAGCTCGGTCTTCTCGTCGCAGGTGACGCCCACGTGGTCGGCGTCGACCAGGCGCAGGTTGACGCCGTTGTCGCGGGCCGTGGCGACGATCCCCGCGGCGCGGCCGGGGACCCTGGCGAGCACGGTGTCGAAGAAGGTGTCGTGCACGATCTCGACGCCGCCCTGGCGCAGGCCCTCGGCGAGCACGACGGCGTGCCGGTGGGTGCGCCGGCCGATCCTGCGCAGGCCCTCGGGGCCGTGGTAGACGGCGTACATGCCGGCGATCACGGCGAGCAGCACCTGCGCGGTGCAGATGTTGCTGGTGGCCTTCTCGCGGCGGATGTGCTGCTCGCGGGTCTGCAGCGCGAGCCGGTACGCGGGGCGCTGGTCTGCGTCCTGGGAGACGCCGACCAGGCGGCCCGGCAGCTGGCGCTGGAGGCCGTCGCGGACCGCCATGTAGGCGGCGTGGGGGCCGCCGAAGCCGAGGGGGACGCCGAAGCGCTGCGAGGAGCCGACCGCGATGTCGGCGCCGAGCTCGCCGGGGGCGGCCAGCAGGGTGAGGGCCAGCAGGTCGGCGGCGGCGACCACCTGGGCGCCGCGCGCGTGGGCGGCGTCGGCGATGGCGCGGAAGTCGCGGACCCTGCCGCTGGCGCCGGGGTACTGCACGAGCACCCCGAAACACTCGGGGAGCTCGGCGGTGAAGTCGCTCTCGACCAGCTCGATGCCGAGCGGCTCGGCGCGGGTGCGCAGCACCGCCTTGGTCTGCGGCAGCGCGTCGGCGTCGACCACGAAGACCTTCGAGGGGACGCGGCCCGCGCGGCGGGCCAGCGTCATCGCCTCGGCGGCGGCGGTGGCCTCGTCCAGCAGGGAGGCCCCCGCGACGTCGAGGGCGGTCAGGTCGGAGACGACGGTCTGGAAGTTGATCAGGGCTTCCAGGCGGCCCTGGGAGATCTCCGGCTGGTAGGGCGTGTACGCGGTGTACCAGCCCGGGTTCTCCAGGAGGTTGCGGCGGATGACGCCCGGGGTGATCGTGTCGTGGTAGCCCAGACCGATCATCGAGGTGAGCACGGTGTTGCGACCGGCGAGGACCCGCAGCTCCGCGAGGGCCTCGGACTCCCCGGCCGCCGGGGGCAGGTTCAGCCGCCCCGAGGAACGGATCGCCTCGGGCACGGCCACCGCGACCAGGTCGGCGACGGAGGCGAATCCGACCGCCTCCAGCATGCGGGTCTGGCCGGCGTCGTCCGGCCCTATGTGGCGGGTCGCGAACGGCGGGGAGCTGAGCTCGCTGAGCGATGACAGGTCGGTCATTGGTGAAGCCTCCCGGGACGGGGTGGAGACCGGCGCTGGGCGCGGGCGTATGCCTGGTCTCCCCCTCTGTCATCACGACCGTCCTCACGCGTCGTGACCTGAGAGCTTCACCTGCCCTTGACGGGAGGCTTGCACCGTCGGTGAGTCGCGCCTGGCGAGCGCGCCTGCTTTCCAGAGTTGCCTCGTCCGTGCGGTACCGGGTGCCTGAGAGATTCCGGGGAGGTTGCTCCTTCGGCGCCCCGATCGCGGTCGGGGTCTCTCCCGCACAGGGTCAGTGGCAAGTCCGAGTTTACCCGGTTCGTCGTGCTCTGCGACGGCGGGCCAGCTCATCGGCCTGATGATCGCCTAAAGGGCCCTCGCCCGACTCCGCACGTTCGCCGGGCAGATCCGCGAGGGAGCCCTCCACCTCCTGCCACACCCGTCCCAGTGCTATGCCGAAGACTCCCTGACCGCCCTGGAGCAGGTCGATGACCTCGTTGGGCGAGGTGCACTCGTAAACGCTCACCCCGTCGCTCATCAGGGTGATCTGGGCCAGGTCGTTGACGCCCCTGTCGCGCAGGTGCTGCACGGCGATACGGATCTGCTGGAGGGAGACGCCGGTGTCGAGGAGTCGCTTGACGACCTTGAGGACCAGGATGTCGCGAAAGCCGTACAGCCGCTGGGAGCCGGAGCCGTGGGCGGCTCTCACGGTGGGCTCGACCAGGCCGGTGCGCGCCCAGTAGTCGAGTTGCCGGTAGGTGATGCCGGCCGCGGAACAGGCCGTGGGGCCCCTGTAGCCGATGTCGGCGGGCACCTTCACCGGTTGCCCGTCGAACAGCAGACCCTCTTCACCCGCGCGCTGACGTGCCGACTGGCGCCGTTCCGGGTCATCCTGATCGGCGTTTCTACCCTCGCCGCTGCTGACCGCCACGCGGACCTCCGGCTTTCTCTCATCCCACGGCCTGATCTGGGGGTTTACGCACGACCGCAGGTTTCACTTGCACCGTAGGACTGGGGCCAAGTCCAGTCAACGACCCCACTCGGCGCGTCGTGAAGCGTAAATGCACCGAAATTCCTACCCCGCGCGGCCGAAGTCCTCGGGCGTGATCGTGTCAAGGAACTCCCTGAACTTCTCCACCTCGTCCTCCTGGTCGTCGGGGATGATCACCCCCGCCTCCCGGACCACATCCTCACTCGCGAAGATACGTGCGCCGGTACGAAGTGCCAAGGCGATCGAGTCCGAGGGACGCGCGCTCACCTCGACCCCGTTGGAGAACACGAGATCCGCGAAGAAGATGCCGTCGCGCAGGGCGACGATGTTGACCGTGCTCAGCCGGACTCCGAGCCCCTCGAGCACGTCCCGGAACAGGTCATGGGTGAGCGGCCGGGGTGGTGGTTCCTCGGCCTGGGCCATGGCGATCGCCGTGGCCTCCGTCATGCCGATCCAGATAGGTAGGTAACGCTCCCCATGTGTCTCTTTCAGCAAGACGATCGGCTGGTTGGAGGGCATCTCAACTCGAACGCCCACGACCTCCATCTGCAACACGGGCTGCTCCGTCTTCGCTGGATTCCGACCGGTTTGTTCAACGTAACACTCGTGGGGGTACGAGTGCCTGGTCAGGTTCTCACCGGCCCAGGGCCCCACGAACGCCGGAACGCAGCAGCGAGGCGTGCAATTCCAGCAGCAGGCCGGAAATCTCCCTCGCCGTCTCGTCGGCCTGGTCGATCGCGCCCGGTCCGCGGCGGCGCAGCAGCGGGGCGACGGCCTGCTCCACCAGGCCCGCCTCGCGCTCGGCCGCGGCCTTGACCGCCCGCAGGTGGCGGGCGCGCAGGCCGAAGGCGGCCAGGGCTCCGACGCTGCGGGCCACGGCCAGCGCCTCGGCGTCGTAGTAGCGGGCCACCGCGGCCAGCAGGCCGTAGTCCTCCAGCTCGGCGAGGGTCTCCTCGTCGAGCTCGGCGGCGGCCAGCAGCTCCTCGCGGGTGAGCCTGATCTCGGGGGGCGCGTCGTCGGGGACGGCACGCGGCCGGGCGGCCGGACGCTCCTCGCGGTCGGCCGCCTCCAGATGATCCTTGATCACACGCAGCGGCAGGTAGCGGTCACGCTGCTCGCTGAGGATGTAACGGAGCCGCTCGACGTCGGCGTAGGTGAACTTGCGATAACCGGAGGGACTGCGCTCCGGCTCGATCAACCCCTCGCCCTCCAGGAAACGAATCTTGGAGATGCTGACGTCGGGGAACTCGCCCTGCAGGAGAGCGAGCACCTCCCCGATGCTCATGTGCGCACGAGCGGCCTGCGAGCTCATCATCCTCCAGCGGCACCGCGGGTGAGGAAGACGAGGCGGAACTTGCCGATCTGCACCTCGTCCCCGCCGTACAGCGGGACCTCCTCGATGCGCTCGCGGTTCACGTACGTGCCGTTCAGGCTGCCGACGTCGCGAACGGTGAAGACCCCGCCGCCGCGCCGGTAGAACTCCACGTGGCGGCGCGAGACCGTGATGTCGTCGAGGAAGATGTCACTCTCGGGATGGCGGCCCACGGTGGTGAGATCACTGTCGAGCAGGAATCGGCTGCCGGCGTTGGGACCGCGCATCGCGACCAGCAGCGCGGTGCCCGGGGGCAACTGCTCGACGGCCTGCCGTTCGGCGAGAAGCGTCTCACCTGTCTCCGCCTCGTAGGCCTCGATCCCGGAGAGGGAGATCGTCGATGTGCTGTCTCCGGGGGTCTCGGCTTTGGTAAGCGGCGACCCGCATCGTGAACAGAAACGGGCATCCTCAGGATTGGCATGACCGCACTGCGTGCAGTAGACGCTCGGCATCGATCGGCTCGGCCTCCTACCGCGAAGACGCGGCAACGGTGCTCAGTGATGCGCGCGCCTCGCTTCTTCGCTTCTCAAGGGTTTTCTCGGACTGCGAATGCCGCAACATACAGTGATGAGGCGCGAAGGTCAAGGCTGACGCTGAACCGCGGGTACGGTCGGTGACAAAGTTACAGTGGGGTACTGTCCCCGGTCCATGGCGCCGCGCTGTGTTTGTCGCAACCACTCGGCGTTTGTCGCGATCACTCGGCCAGAAACCCTCATCCGGCTCCTTTCCCGCCCGGCCCGCGGTTTCCCGCTCGCGGCCTCCCCGCCCGGCCCGGAGCCCTCTTTTCGGCTCTTTCCCCCTCACGCGGCCTCCGCCCGCCCGGGGCCCTCGCCCTTTACCGGATTCCCTGGATTCCCTGGGTTCCCCGCTCTCCCGCTTCCCCGTTCTCCCGCTTTCTCGCCGGGCTGGAGTTCTCATCCCCGCCCTTTCCCGCCCGGCCCGCGGTCCCGCTCGCGGCCTCCCCGCCCGGCCCGTGGTCCCCGCCCAGGGCCTCCCGCCGGGCCCCGGCTTCCAGAGCCTTCCCGCCCGGCCCGGAGCCCGCCGCTCAGGGCCTCCCACCCCGCGCCCGGGCCCGAGGGTTCACGGCCTCCTCTCGCGCCTCCTGCGGCACCGGCCGGGCCCGTCAGCCGCCCGCGGCCTCCTCGACCACCCGCGCCCAGTGCTCGATCAGGGTCTGCGCGGAGTCGACGTCGAACCCCTCGGCCCACAGGTGGGTGACCGCCTCCGTCGGGTCGGGCAGCACCAGGGTCCAGCTGCCGTCCTCGGCGACGACCCGCACCCCGTCGGTGGTGTCGATGCGGTAGTGCTCGGCGGCCTCGATGACCGAGCGCATCACCGCGCCCTTGGCCGCCCACGGGGTCGGCACGGTCCGGCGCAGCAGCTTGGCCTCGGGAATCCTGGCGTCGATCTGGCTGAGCGAGAGCCGGGTCCTGGCGACCAGGCCCAGCAGGCGCAGGAACACCGCCAGGCCGTCCACCGTGGGCCCGAACTCGGGCACGATGAAGCCGCCGCGCCCGTCGGCCGCGAAGATCATCTCTGGTCCTCTGGCGGCGGCGGTGAGCGCGTCGATCGCGGTGGAGGTCCACTCGGCCTGGACGCCGTGGAACCTGCAGACCTGCTCGGCCACCCGGGTGGTGGTGACCGGCAGCGCCACCCTGCCGCCGCGCCGCTCGGCGGCGACCAGGTCGAGCACCACCAGCAGGGCGCGCTCCTCGCTGATCAGCTGGCCCATCTCGTCCACCAGCGCGACCCGCTCCCCCACCGGGTCGAAGCGCACCCCGAAGGCCGCCCTGGAGGAGCTGACGAGCTCCGACAGGCGCTGCAGGTCGCGGCGGCGCTCGGCGAGCGTCTCGGTGGGCGAGGCGTCGTCCAGCCGGTTGTTGACGGTCAGCACGTCCACCCCGACCCGGCCCAGCAGGCTGGGCAGCACCAGGGAGGAGGTGCCTCCGGCGCAGTCGACCACGACCTTCATGTCGGCGTCGCGCACCCCGCTGATGTCGACCAGGCGCAGCAGCTCGTGCGTGTAGTCCTCCACCGCCCTGGCGGGGAAGCTCAGCTCGGCGATCTCCCCGGGGAAGGCACGGCGGAACTCCTGCCGGGAGAAGACCCGGTCCAGCTTGCGCTGGGCCGCCGGCGACAGGTCCGCGCCGTGCTCGTCCATGAAGACGATGTCGACGCTCTGCGGGTCGCCGGGCGTGGTGCGCAGCGCGATGCCGCCGACGGCGTTCTCCCTGGCGGTGTGGAAGCGGGCCACCGGGAGCGGGGACGCCTCCAGGTCGAGCACGTTGATCGCGCTGGCGTTCAGGGCGCTGATCACGGCCCGCTTCAGCGCCCGCGCGGCACGGGAGGAGTCGCGGGAGGTGATGACCGAGGCGCCCTTCTTCAGGGTGGTGGCGTAGGCGCTGGCCAGCCGTACGCACAGCTCGGGGGTGATCTCGACGTTGACCAGCCCCGAGACCCCCCGGGGGCCGAACAGGTTGCGCTGGGCGCGCGGCTCCCAGATGACGCTGTTGTTGATCACCGCCCCCGCCTCGATGGTCTTGAACGGGTAGATCTTGACGCCGGAGGAGATGTACGCCTCGGCCTCGATGATGCACTCGTCGCCGACGACGGCGCCCTCCTCGACCCTGGCGGCGGTCATCAGGTCGGTGTTCTTGCCGATCACGCAACCGCGCAGGTGGGCGCTGGGCCCGACGTAGACGTTGTCGTGGACGACCGCGCGGTGCAGGAAGGCGCCCTCCCTGACCACCGCGTTGCTGCCCAGCACCGTGTACTCGCGCAGCTCGGCCCCCGCCTCGACCTTGGCGTAGTCACCGATGTAGAGGGGGCCCTTGAGGACGGAGTCGGCGTCGATGGAGGCCCCCTCGGCCACCCAGATGCCCGGCGAGACCTCGAAGGCGTCGATCTCGACCTTGACCCGGCCCGACAGGACGTCGGCCTGGGCCTTGAGGTAGCTCTCGTGGGTGCCGACGTCCTCCCAGTAGCCGTCGGCCACGTAGCCGTACAGCGGGGCGCCGCGCTCCAGCAGTTTCGGGAACACGTCGCCCGACCAGTCGACGGACTCCCCGGACGCGATCTCGTCGAGGACCTCGGGCTCCATCACGTAGATGCCGGTGTTGGCGGTGTCGGAGAAGACCTGGCCCCAGGTCGGCTTCTCCAGGAAGCGCTCCACCCTGCCCTGGTCGTCGACGATGACGATGCCGAACTCCAGCGGGTTGGGGACACGCTTGAGCCCGATCGTGACCATCGCGTTGTTCTCGCGGTGGAAGCGGATCATGTCGGTCAGGTCGATGTCGGTCAGCGCGTCGCCGGAGATGACCAGGAACCGGTCGTCGCGGAGCCGGTCGGCGGCGTTCTTGACGCTGCCCGCGGTGCCGAGCGGCGTGTCCTCGGTGGCGTAGTACAGGCTCATGCCGAGCTCGTCGCCGTCGCCGAAGTAGTTGCGGACCAGGGCTGCCAGGAACTGCACGGTGACCACCGTCTCGGTGAAGCCGTGCCGCTTCAGGAGGCGAAGGACATGCTCCATGATCGGCCGATTGATCACGGGCAGGAGGGGCTTGGGCTGGTTCGCGGTCATCGGCCGGAGCCGTGTCCCCTCCCCGCCCGCCATGACGACGGCCTTCACGGATCACCTCTTAAGGCGTTTGGCCTCGCTTGTCAGCTGACGCACCTGTACCCAATACAGCACTCCGGACCACCAGTACAGGCCTGTGCCCCAGATGGCCAGGGACCAGCCGACGACCCGGGCCGCCTCGGCGTACCAGGAGGGATCGTGGGCCAGGAAGAGCAGAGGGAAGGCGTAGAGCAGGTTGGCGGTGGCGGCCTTGCCGAGGAAGTGCACGGGCAGCGCGGGACCGTACCCGAGACGGCGCAGGATGAGCGGGATGCCCAGCAGCATCACGTCGCGCAGCGGGATGGCCAGCGCCAGCCACCAGGGGATGATCTCGCGCATGGCGAGGCCGAACAGGGTCGCCAGGATGTAGAGGCGGTCGGCCAGCGGGTCGAGCAGGCGGCCGAGCCTGCTGGTCTGGTTCCAGGCACGGGCGATCTTGCCGTCGAGCCAGTCGGAGAACCCCGCCAGCATCAGCAGGGCGACGGCCCAGCCGTCGGCCTTCGGGCCCAGCACCAGCCAGAGGAAAACCGGCACCCCCAGGAGCCTGGCCAGGCTCAACGCGTTGGGGACCGTCCAAATTCGGTCTTCGGCCCCCGATGCTTCCGGATTCACCGGCTGATCTCCCTCCCCCTACCTGATGGTGACACTACTGCGTCGGGTGCGGCCGAGTGGATGGTGGGCGCGCGGGAGACGCGCTATCGTTCCGCTCGACCAACGCGGGAGCCCGGCGAACCGGGCTGAGAGGACGGCTGGAACAGCCGCCGACCGCCAGAACCTGCTCCGGGTAATGCCGGCGAAGGGAGTTTGCGCGATGATCGACGCGCGTATTTCCAGCTCAAAGATCTACCAGGGCGACCTGCGCGTCCCCATGCGCGAGGTGCGCCTGACCAACGGGGACGCGGTCACGCTGTACGACACCTCGGGCCCCTACACGGACCCGTCCGTGACCACCGACATCACCCGGGGCCTGCCGCGAGCGCGCGAGGAGTGGATCCTGGAGCGGGGCGACACGGCCCGCTACGGCGGCCGCCCCGGCGGTCCCGGCGACGACGGCTACCGCGACCGCGACGCCTGGGCCCGCGACCTCCGCTCCCTCGACGCGGTCTTCACCGGCCACGGCGACCGGCCGCTGCGCGCGACGGGGGCGCCGGTGACCCAGCTCGCCTACGCCCGGCGCGGGCTGGTCAGCCGGGAGATGGAGTTCGTCGCGGTCCGCGAGGGCGTGACGCCGGAGTTCGTCCGCGCCGAGGTGGCCGCCGGGCGGGCGATCATCCCGGCCAACGTCAACCACCCGGAGAGCGAGCCGATGATCATCGGCCGCAACTTCCTCGTGAAGGTCAACGCCAACATCGGCAACTCGGCCGTCGCCTCCACCATCGAGGAGGAGGTGGACAAGATGACGTGGGCGATCCGCTGGGGCGCCGACACGGTGATGGACCTGTCCACCGGGCGCAACATCCACACCACCCGCGAGTGGATCATCCGCAACTCCCCGGTGCCGATCGGGACCGTCCCGCTCTACCAGGCGCTGGAGAAGGCGGGCGGCAACGCGGCCGACCTGTCGTGGGAGATCTACCGCGACACCCTGATCGAGCAGTGCGAGCAGGGCGTCGACTACTTCACCGTCCACGCGGGGGTGCGCCTGGCCCATGTGCCGCTGACCGCGCGGCGCAGGACCGGGATCGTCTCCCGGGGCGGCTCGATCATGGCGGCCTGGTGCCTGGCGCACCACCGCGAGAGCTTCCTCTACGAGCGCTTCGCCGACATCTGCGAGATCATGGCCCGGTACGACGTGGCGTTCTCGCTGGGCGACGGCCTGCGCCCGGGCTCGATCTCCGACGCCAACGACGAGGCCCAGTTCGCCGAGCTCAGGACGCTGGGCGAGCTCACGGGGATCGCTCACGAGCACGACGTCCAGGTGATGGTCGAGGGGCCGGGCCACGTCCCCATGCACAAGATCAAGGAGAACGTCGACCTGCAGCGCGAGCTCTGCGACGACGCCCCGTTCTACACCCTCGGCCCGCTGACGACCGACATCGCGCCCGGCTACGACCACATCACCTCGGCCATCGGCGCGGCGATGATCGGCTGGTACGGCACGGCCATGCTCTGCTACGTCACGCCCAAGGAGCACCTGGGCCTGCCGGACAGGGACGACGTGAAGACCGGCGTGATCACCTACAGGATCGCGGCGCACGCGGCCGACCTCGCCAAGGGCCATCCGGGCGCGCAGGCCTGGGACGACGCCCTGTCCGACGCCCGGTTCGAGTTCCGCTGGGAGGACCAGTTCGACCTCTCCCTCGACCCCGCGACCGCCCGGTCCTTCCACGACGAGACGCTGCCCGCCGCCCCGGCCAAGACCGCGCACTTCTGCTCGATGTGCGGCCCGAAGTTCTGCTCGATGAGGATCAGCCACGATGTGCGCAGGTTCGCCGAGGAGCGCGGCCTGACCGACGCCGAGGCCCTGGAGGCCGGGATGCGGGAGAAGTCCGAGGAGTTCTCCCGTGAGGGCGGCCGGGTCTATCTGCCCGTGGAAGGCGCCTGAGACCCGGCGGGGCACGGGAGGACGCCCTCGACGGCGTCCTCCCGTGCCCTCGGGCCCGCGCCCGGTCCGGCCCGCTCCCACGGGCGGCCGGACCGGGCGGACGGCCGCGCGGGGAGGGCGTCCCGCCTCAGGACCGGCGTACGGCGGCGCGGGGTGACCAGGCCCAGACGAGCAGCGCCACGGTCAGGCCGAACAGGAGGAGACCGCTGGGCACGTGGGTGCCGAGCGCCTCCCAGCTGAAGTGCTGGCCCATGCCGATCAGGAACAGGCCGAGGCTGGCCAGGGCGGGCCAGCCCGCTCCCCGTCCCGGACGCCAGACCAGCACGGCCGCGACGATCTGCAGCAGGGCGATCAGGTGCACCACCATCCCGGCCATGACATGGGTCTCGCCCAGTTCTCCCCCGCTCTGCACGGCCTGGCCGGCGAACGAGGCGGCGACGACGAGCCCGGCGGCCTGGGCGACGACGAGGACGCGGACGCCGTACAGCAGGCCCGTGGAGACCGGGGGGCTCCGCGTCGGATCGGGCTGGGCGATGACCTCCCGCATGAGATGTGTCCTTTCTCAGGTGATCGGTTCGAAAGATGAGCGACTCGAAAGGCGATCGCTTCGAAGCACATCGTGACCGCGGGGTGCGGGCCGGGTCGTCAGCCTGGGGAATGACCTCGGGATCCACCGCGTGGCGGATTCCCCGCCGGAAGGCGCACGGAACCGGGCGCGAAACCTCGGCCGGGGCGACAGAGGCGCGCGGGAACCGGGGCGCGGACTTCCAGGGGCGGGGCGGTCCCGTCTCGCACCGGACCCCGGTCATCCTCCGGGAGAGGAGGGCTCCTCCTCCGGGCGGCCGTCAAGATCGGTCAGACGGCGTACTGCCCGGCTCCTCCCACCCTCTACGCTTCAAACCATGACCAATGACACCACGCTCTTTTTGGGGCAGTGGATCCGCTCGCCGGGCACCGTTGGAGCGGTGGCGCCGAGTTCGCGGCGGCTCGCCGAGGCGGTGGCCTCGCCGATCCCCCACCGGGGCGACCCGGTGATCGTCGAGCTCGGCCCCGGCACGGGCGCGTTCACGGCGGAGATCCAGCGCCGGCTGGGCGGCCGGGGGCACCACATGGCCGTCGAGATCAACCCGAAGCTGGCCGAGTTCCTGGCCGCCGGGAATCCGGGGGTGGACGTCGTGGTCGACGACGCGGCACGGCTGCCGCAGCTGCTCGAGGAGCGCGGCCTGTCCAAGGCCGACGCGATCGTGAGCGGGCTCCCCTGGGCCGCGTTCTCCGCGGAGACACAGGGCCGCCTGCTGGACGCAGTCACCGCGATCATGGGGCCGCACACGGCCTTCACCACCTTCGCGTACAGCTTCGCCAAGCGCCTTCCCCCCGCGCGGCGCTTCAGGAAGCGCCTGATCGACACCTTCGAGGAGGTCGTCGCGGGCCGGACGGTGTGGGGGAACGTGCCGCCGGCCTTCGTCTACCACGCGCGCAGGCCGCGCCTGGATCCCGCCCGGGAGGCCTGAACCCGCGGAGTCCGGGGCCGCGCTGCCGCAGAGATACCGAACTACGTTCTACGATTGCGCACGCAGCTAGAATGGAGTTGATCATCGTGGACTTCACCCTCCCCGAGAGTGCCATCGCCGTGCAGCGCGGCATCGGCGACATCTGCGCCCGCTACGACCTGGATTACTGGCAGCGGTGCGAGAGCGAGAAGCGCTGGCCGGAGGAGGTCTGGCAGGACCTGGCCAAGGGCGGCTGGCTCGGCCTGGCCGTGCCCGAGGAGTACGGCGGCGGCGGGCAGGGCCTGCTGGAGCTGGCCGTGGCCACGGAGACCCTGTCGGCCTCCGGCTCGGCCGGCGGCTCGGCGTTCACCTACGTGCTCACCCCCGGGTTCGGCGCCATGACCCTGGCCAGACACGGCAGCCGGTGGCAGCGCGACGAGCTGCTGCCCGGGCTGGCCACCGGCGAGCTGGAGACCTGCTTCGCGCTGACCGAGCCCGACGCCGGGTCCAACGCCCTGGGCATCTCCACCTTCGCCCGCCGCGACGGAGCGGAGTTCGTCGTCAAGGGGCAGAAGATCTGGATCACCGGCGTGCAGCGCGCCACCTGGATGCTCCTGGTCACCAGGACCATCCCGGCCGCCGAGGCCAAGCCCCGCTCCAACGGCCTGACCATCCTGCTGGTGAACGTCCCCGAGGCCGTCGCGGCCGGGCAGCTGTCCTTCCAGCCGATCCCGAAGATGGGCGCCAACACCACCCCGTCCAACATGGTCTTCATCGACGACCTGCGGGTCCCGGAGAGGAACGTCGTCGGCGAGGTCGACCAGGGCGCGCTGGTGCTGTGGGACATCCTCAACCCCGAGCGCGTCCTGCTGGCCGCCTCCGCGCTCGGTGGCGCCGAGGTGGCGCTGCGGGTGGCCGTGCAGTACGCCAAGGAGCGCGAGGTCTTCGGCCGCCCGATCGGCGCCAACCAGGCCATCGCCTTCCCCCTCGCCCAGGTCAAGGCCAAGATCGAGCTGGCCAGGCTGATGCTCTACAAGGCCGCCTGGCTGTTCGACAGGCAGCTTCCCTGCGGCACCGAGGCCAACATCGCCAAGCTGACCGCCTCGCAGGCCGCCTGGGAGGCGGCGGACCACGCCTTCCAGACGCACGGCGGCATGGCCTACTCGCTGGAGTACCCGGTGGCCCGCCTGCTGGCCGACGCCCGCATCGGCAAGGTCGCCCCCGTCACCGAGGAGCTCCTGCTCAACTACCTGGCCACCCAGGTGCTCGGGCTGCCCAGAAGCTTCTGACCGGGTTGCCCGGCGGCGGGCACGGGAAGACCTCGGTGACAGGACGAACACGAGGAGTAGCCGATGTCCGCGTACGCCAGCACAGTGATCAACGCCTCCGCCGACGAGGTGTGGAAGTACCTGAGGGATTTCGGCAACCCGGCGGAGTGGGTGCCGGGGATAACCGGCTGCGAGATCGAGGGCGGCGGGAAATCCCTGCCGGGCGCGGTGCGCAGGCTGGAGGGCCCCGGCGGAACCTTCAGGGAGCGGCTGCTCGCCCTCGACGACGTCTCGCGCTCGGCGGCGTACGAGATCCTGGAGAGCCCGCTGCCGGTCCGCGACTACCGGGCGTTCTACCGTGTCGCGCCCGTCACCGACAGCGGGAGCGCGTTCGTCGAGTGGTCGGCCACCTTCGAGGCCGACGACATGGCGAAGATCGAGGAGTTCGTCACCCGCCAGGTCTTCGAACCCGGCCTGGCCTCCCTGCACAAGTGCCTCTGACCGGGCGCCGCCCCCCCGGACGACCATGTCGTACGGATCCGGGCGGCGCCCGGCAACGGGTCCCGCCCCACCGCTCATCGCGGGATCCCGCCTCGCCGGAAGGCCTCCGCTCACCGGAAGAACCCCGCTCACCAGAAGGCCTCCGCTTACCGGAAGGCCTCCGCGAGACGGGCCGCGGCGTACTTGCGAGCCTCGGTCGCCTGGTCGAAGAAGCCCGGCAGGCCGAAGAAGCCGTGGATGGCCCCCTCGTACCTCCTGGCCTCGACCGGCACCCCGGCCGCCGCGAGCTGGGCGGCGTACTCCTCGCCCTCGTCGCGGAGCGGGTCACACTCGGCGGTGATCACTGTCGCCGGAGCCAGGCCCGACTTGTCGGCCAGCCGGGCCGGGGCCAGCCGGGGGTCGGCCGGGTCACCGCCGTACTGCTCGATGAACCAGGCCATCTCGTCGGCGCCGAGCCCGAAGCCGGAGGCGTAGGCGCGGTAGCTCTCGGTGTCCATGGCCACGTCGGCCACCGGGTAGACGAGCAGCTGGTGGACCAGCCGGAGCCCGGCGTCCCTGGCCTGCCAGGCGGCCACGGCCGCGACGTTGCCCCCGGCACTGTCGCCGCAGACCGCGACGCGCTCGGGGTCAGCGCCGTAGGCGCCGGGGCGGGCGAAGACGTCCTGGACGACGCTCCAGGCGTCGTCGGCGGCCGCGGGGAAGGGATGGTGGGGCGCGAGCCGGTAGTCGACCGAGATCACGACCGCCCCGTTGCGCACCGCGAGGTCGCGGCCGAGGGCGTCGTTGCGCTCGACGCTCCCGAAGACCCAGCCTCCGCCGTGGAAGTAGACGATCGAGGGAAGGGGACGGTCACCCTCCTCGGGCCGGTAGACCCGGACGGGCACGCCCGCGGCGACGCCGTCCCTGACCACCGGGAGGGGGATGATCGGGCCACGCTGCTCGGCGAAGCCGTCGAGGGCCCGCAGCTCTTCGATCATCTCGGGTGTGAGCGTGGAGAGGGACGCTCCGAGGTCCGTCGGGAAGAGCTTCAGGTAGGCCTCGGCCTGCGGATGCAACGGCATGATCGGCACTTTACCCGCCGGGCCCCGGACGTGGCGGCCCCTGAGCCCCGCGCCGAACATCGGCGCCGGACGTCAGTGGCTGAGCATCGGCGCCGGACCTCACCGGCAAACGTCACCGGCGGACGTCGGCACCAGACGCCGGTGACGAGCGTCAGCGCCGGACATCGCAGGCGGACATCGGTGACGCACCCCAGCGCCGGACGTCGCAGGCGGACGCCGGTGACGAGCCTCAACGGCGGGCGGCCTCGACCAGGGCCTCGATGAGCCGGTTGTCCCCGGCGCGCGCGGGGTTCCACTGCACGCCGACACCGAACCGGTGCCCCTGCAGCTCGACGCCCTCGACGATCTGGTCGTCGGCCCAGGCCACGGCGAGCAGCCCGGTGCCCAGCCGCTTGACGGCCTGGTGATGGGGCGCGGTCACCTCGGCCGTGTCGCCCACCGCCTTGCCGAGTTTGCTGGAGACGCTGATCTGGATGAGATGCGCCTGGGAGGCGGCGTGGCGGTCGTGGTCGACCACCTCGGGGAGCCAGGGGATCAGGGTCCCGCCCTGGGCGACGTTCAGGACGTGCATGCCCCGCCCCGAGGCGAGCAGCGGCAGGTCGGCCTTGACGGCGGCGCGGGCCAGCGCCAGCTCGAAGCGGTCGCGGTGCGGCTGGGGGTCCCTGACGCGCTCCTCGCGGGCGGCCCCGTACAGGGAAGGGTCGAGCTCGCCCCCTCCGGCGAGGATCACGCCGGACAGGCCGTGGACGTAGTCGTCGATCCCGCCGAGGTTGAGCGGGGGCAGCAGCACCGGGGCGCCGCCCGCCTTCTCGACGGCCCGCGCGTAGGAGGGCGGGGACAGGACGGCCTCCCTGACCCAGTCGCCCCAGCGGGCGGCCTCAAGGTAGGCGGTGATACCGATCAAGGGTCGGGGCATGCGTTCTCCAGGGGGCGTGCGCGAGGTGGCGCCACCTGTTTCGGACAGCACCGATCCCATCTGCAACAGCTCCTCTATCATGACGCACTCCATTTCGGTCATGTCACACATCTGAGGTATCAGTGTCGTCTCGTCGGAAGCCCTCACCCCTCATCCCCGGAGGGGTTCGCACCGTCCATGACCTGGAACTCCGGCGTTACCAAAAACCTTACGAGCAGTAAACCTTTGATTCAAAGAGAACGTGATTCTTATTCGCCTATCCGTTCCTCCACCGATTAATTGGTCACACAAAATAACTTTCCAATTACGGATAGTTAGATTTCCCACTATATTGCTGAGAAACGGTTGTGACGTCTACATGGTGATGGAAGACTCAAATTCGAGTGACCAGGTGAGCCGGGGCTCCCGATCGCTCGTCACCCGGAGCCGTCAGGGAGGTGGATCTGCGTGATCGGACTTTGAGCCGGTCAATTAGGGTGGGTTCGTTAAATGTCTTTGAATCCGCGTCTCGTCAAGGAAAGTTTCGCCGTCGTCGAACCCGCCGCGGACAAGGCCGCGGCATACTTCTACGGGCGCCTGTTCGCCGAGAGCCCGCACCTGCGGGCGATGTTCCCCCCGGCGATGGACGTCCAGCGCGACCGTCTTTTCAGCGCGCTGACCAGGATCGTCTGGAGCCTGGACAGTCCGGGCAGCCTGGCGTCGTTCCTCGGCCAGCTCGGCCGCGACCACCGCAAGTACGGGGTGCTCGCCGAGCACTACACCGCGGTCGGCAACGCGCTCCTCGCCACGATCAGGCGCTTCGCCGCCGAGATCTGGGACACCGAGATAGAGGCGGCATGGGTGGCCGCGTACACCGCCGCCGCCAATCTCATGATCGAATCAGCCGAGTCGGACGCGGGGGTCTCGCCCGCCTGGTGGCTGGCCGAGGTGACGGACCACGAGCTCCGCACGCCGGACATCGCGGTGATCACCCTGCGGCTCGACCAGGACCTGCCCTACACGCCCGGCCAGTACGTCAACGTGCAGACCGCACGCTGGCCGCGCGTCTGGCGCACGTTCTCCATCGCGAACGCGCCCCGGGACGACAACACCGTCCGCCTGCACGTCCGCGCGATCACCGGCGGCTGGGTCTCCACCACGCTGGTCCAGCACACCCGGATCGGCGACACCCTGATGCTGGGCCCTCCGATCGGCACCATGGTCCCCTCCGACTCGGGGCGCGACATCCTGTGCGTGGCGGGCGGAACCGGCCTGGCCCCGATCAAGGCCATCCTGGAGCACGTGATCGGCTCCGGGCGCCGCCCCAACATCCACCTGCTCCACGGAGCCCGCACCGCGGCCGAGCTCTACGACCTGACCGACCTGGTACGGATGGAGTCGGCCTTCCCGCGGCTGCGGGTGCTGCCCGTGGTCTCCGACGAACCGGGGTACGACGGCATGCGCGGCAAGGTGCCCGAGGTGATGGAGCGGTTCCACTCGTGGGCCGAGCACGAGGCCTACGTCTGCGGCCCGATCGCCATGGTCAACGAGACGGTCCGCAGGCTCCAGCGGGGCGGAATGCCCCCGGCTCACATCCACCGGGACATCGTTCAGGGCGAGCCCTGAACGACAATCGGGACTAACACCCCGAACTGATCACGCAAATTTCATAGACCACGGCAGGACGCGGCGTGACATGGCAGCATGAGGCCCAATCCGAAAGGAGATGGTCATGCACGACGGCCCCCCTCCCAGCCCGTGCCCCCCTCTCGACCGCCACCCGCACGGACCCGTCCGCCACCATCGTCATCCGTCCGGCCCCCCGGCCGGAGCCGTCCAACCGCACGAACCCGTCCCCGGTCCCCTCCACCGGCGGCGGCTCCCCAGAGGCCAGGGCGACGTCCGTCCCCGGCCCCCGGCCGGTCCCGGCATCCGCCGTCCAGACCCCCTGGCCGTGCCCGCCTCGCACGACACGGTGCTCTAGCCGATGGCCAGACCCGTCACCCTCGTGACCTTCATGCTTCCCGCCACGCTGCGGCACTGGGCGGGCGAGACCACCGAGATCCGCGTCTTCGCCATCGCCGACCACGACGACGGCCATCCCACGCTGGGCTCCGCCCTCGACATGCTCCGCCGCACGCACCCGTCCCTGGAGCAGCGGCTCCGCGACGACTACGGGTGCATCCGCCGCCACATCAGCATGTTCGTCTGCGGCGAGAACGCCCGGCATCTCGGCGGCCTCGACTGCGCGCTGCCCCCGGGCGCCGAGATCTTCGTCCTGCCCGCCCTCTCACGCCGCCAGGAGACCACGAGCTGACCGCCCACGCCGGGCGGCGGACGCGTGGAAACGGGCCGAGAAACGGCAGACAGAGAAACGGCGGGCGGAAAACCCTCCGGCCCGCACGTCCGGCGGACGGTTCTAGGGGGCGACCCTGCCGGCGGCCACGAAGGCCGCGTGCGTGAGGGGCATCAGCTCCGCCCAGGCCGCCTCCATCTTCTCCGCCACCATCTCGATCTCGCGCTGCGGGAACGAGGGCACCTTGGCCTGCTCGTTCTTGGTGCGCAGGGAGAGGAAGTGCATGAGCGAGCGCGCGTTGCAGGTGGCGTACATCGACGAGAAGAGACCGACGGGCAGCACCGCCCTGGCCACCTCCCTGGCGATCCCGGCCTCCAGCATCTCCTGGTAGGCGGCGTAGGAATGCCGGTACGACGACTCCATCGCCTCAGTGACGATCTTGTGCTGCTCGGCGCTGCCCTCGGCGAAGACGTACTTGCCCGGACGACCTTCCTGGACCAGCCTCCGCTCCGGGCCCGGAACGTAAAAATTAGGTTGAAGCTCCCGGTAACGCCCACTTTCCTCGTTATACGAGTTGTGAACGACGATGCCATCGGCCACGAAGTTGTGCCATGGGCCAGGCATGGAGATGTCATAAGTCTCCTCCTCGCCGTCCGAAACGATCGACGAGACCTTCTCGTCCCGAATACCGAGTCTGGAGGGCCTCCGTTTCACCTCCCATGCCTCCACACCTGACTTCTTCTCGTGACAGGGGAGACAGATCGGAGCGAGGTTGTCCTTGTCCAGAGCCAGTTTGAGTTCGCGACTCACCGGCACGACATGATCGACTTCGAGATCCCCGAAGTCGAAGAGGGCTTGACAGACATGGCATACATCGACGGCGGCGACAACCTCCTGCTTCATCCGGGTCGTCCAAAACTGGATGCCCTCGCGCAGACGTCTTGGGATACCGGTGTATTCTCCCACCGGCACAGTCGCTTGGGCAGAGATGAGATCCCCAGGTCTCAAGTCCTTGGCTTTGACCCACGCCCCACGCGACAGGATGGCGTGGTCAGGCGAGCAGCGCAGTGTCTTGCCGTAGCTTGTCGTGATCTTAAGAATGGGCTTGACACCACTCTTGAAGACATCGACCATCCGGGTCCACTCGATGAGCCCGGTGTCGAGATTGAGCGTGCGGGTGCTCAGGTTCTGGCATGACGGGAGCCTGCGAAGTCGTCCTACGGAGTCACGCACACCCTCGTGCCAGTCCGCATAGATATCTTTGATCTTCTTGGTCTTGCCGTTCTTCAGCGTTCCCACCGGAATTTGCGCGTCCCCCGGCAGGCACCATCCGACCCTGTGGCGGTGGAATTCACGGAAGACGAAGATCGGCGCGGACACGAGGAAGGTCATCGAGTTGTGCTCGAAGGGGCTGCCGTGCCGGTCGCGCATCAGGAAGTTGAGCAGCCCCCTGGAGCGCTCGGGGTCCTTGCCGACCTCCTCCAGGGACTGCTCCCCGGCGGTCGACACCCGCGCCGCCCAGAGCACGTCCGTGTCGGAGGCACTGTGCTTGACCAACTCCACGGTCACGTCGTCGAGAAAACGCGCCTCTGCCCCATCGCCCGTCAACTGGCTCCCCTTCGTCGCATCAACAGTCGCCACATCGTATTCCAGGTGCCCGGCCGTTCCGGGGCCGGGCACCTGTCACAGGCGGTAGATCCGGCGGGCGTTGCCGGAGCCGATCATCTGGGCCACCCGGGCGGCGTCGGCGGTGCTCCACTCGCCGTCGGCCAGCCGGGCGGCGAGCGCCCCGGCCAGGCCGCGCCGGTAGTGCAGGGCGCCGAGGTGGCAGGTCTCGGCCACGCCGTGGCCGCCGGAACCGAACAGCTGCTTGTGGAACGGCACGAGCTCCAGCAGTTCCGCCATGACCGCGGCCGAGCCCGTGGCGCTGCGGGTCAGGGCCGCCCCCACGTCGACGTAGACGTGCGGGAGGGCGCTCGCCAGGCCGGCCGCCTGGCGGTGGAACGGGTGGCAGTGCAGCAGGACGACGGGGACGCCCACCGGCTGCACGGCCACGATGAAACCGGCCACCGGCGCCGGGCCCGCGCCGTGCGGACCGGAGGCGGCCCCCCAGCCGGAACCGACGTGGACTCCGGAGGAACCGGAACCCCCTGAACCACCGCCGCCGTACGCGCCGCGCCCGGAGTGGGCGCCGGGGCGCGGACCGCCGGCGTAGCGGGCGAGGCCGGTGTGGAACTGCAGCGGCCTCCCGTACTCCCTGGCCACGTCGACGGCCGTCCAGAGCAGGTGGCGCAGCAGCACCTGGTCAGTGAGCCTCTTCTCCGGGCAGGCCAGCCTCCGGGTGGCCGCCGCGATCACCGCTCCCCTGCTCGGCCTGGCCGGATCGAGGTGGTGGCCGGACCTGTGGGCCGTGACCGACTTCAGCGCGACGGCGCGGACGGCCCGCTCGGCGAGGTTCTGGGCGAGCGCGGAGATGTAGGAGACCCCCGAGACGGCGGTCCCGGCGACCTCCTCCTCGGCCCGCTCGATGTGGACGACCCGCGCGGTGTCCGCGCCGCCCGCGTGGCCCATCTCGGCCGGCGGCAGCACCTCGGCCCCGCCGAAGCCGGCGCCGAAGCCGAAGCCGAAGCCGGCGCCGAGGCCGAGGCCGACGTCGCGGCGGTCCGGACGATCCGGACGATCCGGCCGGTCCGGCCGGTCCGGGCCGCCGGGGCCTTCGGGCCCTCGGGAACCTCCGAGGGCGCCGAGGTTCCCGGCGCCTCCGCGACCACCCGGGCCACCCGACCCCCCGAAGCCGCCCGAGCCGCCCTGCCCCTCAGAACCGTCGGGGTCGTCGGAACCGTCGAAGAGGAAGGTGGCGATCCCCGCGGCGCCCAGCAGCCGCCGGTTCACCTCGGCCGCGCCGAGTTCCATCCTGCGGGCCAGGTAGACGGCGGGCGGCACGTGCGGGGCGAGGCCCAGGACGGGTGCGCACCAGCGGCGGACCGCCGCGCCCGCGGGGGTGTCGAAGTGGGTGGTGCCCGGCGGCGCCGGGATTCCCGAGTCGGTGAGCAGCGTCTCGAACCGGGCCCGGGTCAGGTCGTCGCGGCGCACGCCCTGGCAGTTGTGGTCGACCAGCGGCGCCAGCAGCGCCTCCCGTACGGCGTCGGGAAGCTCGACGGGCAGCACGACGTCCGACCTCATGCCCGCTCCTCCCCCGCCGTGGGCGTACCGGACGGGCCTGGCCCGGTACGCCCACGGTCTTCACGACGGGGAGAACTTTAGGGTCACCCGGCGTGACCGCCGGGTGCGAACCACGGGTTCTTTACCGGGTCTGGCGGCAGAGCCGGAGAACGTTCGCGATGATCTTCGTTCCCGCGCCTCCCCCGGCGGTGAGGATTGACTCGGGATGGAACTGCACCGCGAAGCGGCGCCGCTCCACGTCCTCGATCGCCATCACCGCGCCGTCCGGGGTGAGCGCGGTGGCGGTGAACCCGGCGACGCCCTGCTGTTTGGCGTGGACCGAGTGGTAGCGCGCGGCGGTGAACTCCTCGGGGAGCCCGTCGAGCAGGGCGCTGGCGCCCAGCCGCCGTACCTGGCCGCGCTTGCCGTGCTCGGGGTAGGACAGCAGTTCGAGCGTGCCGCCCGCCTGCTCCACCATGCCCTGCAGGCCGAGGCAGACACCGAACACCGGCAGGTCGCGCTCGTAGAGGGCGCCGACCAGGGCGGGCAGGCCGAAGTCGGACGGCCAGCCGGGGCCGGGCGACAATACCACCAGGGAGGGCGCGATCTCGTCGATCATCGTGACGGGGAAGCCGTGCCTGAGCGTGACGACCTCGGCGCCCTGCTGGCGGAAGTAGTCGGCGAGGGTGTTGACGAAGGAGTCCTCGTGGTCGACGAGCAGCACCTTCATGCCGCTTCCCGGCAGCTCCGCGGCCACCTCCACCTCGGCCTGCGCCTGCGGGGCCGCGCCAACCGCCGCCAGGGCGCCCAGCAGGGCGCTGGCCTTGAGCTCGGTCTCCCGCTCCTCGGCCTCGGGGTCGGAGTCGAACAGCAGCGTGGCCCCGGCCCTGACGGTGGCGACCCCGCCGCGGATCTGCGCGGTGCGCAGGGTCAGGCCGGTGTTCATCGAGCCGTCGAAGCCGATGTAGCCGACCGCCCCGCCGTACCAGCGCCTCGTGGTCTCCTCGTGGTCCTCGATGAACTGCATCGCCCAGGTCTTGGGGGCGCCGGTGACGGTGACGGCCCACATGTGGGTGAGGAACGCGTCGAGGGCGTCGAACTCCGGACGCAGCCGGCCCTCGATGTGGTCGACGGTGTGGATGAGACGGGAGTACATCTCGATCTGGCGCCGGCCGATCACCTGGACCGTCCCCGGCACGCAGATGCGGGACTTGTCGTTGCGGTCCACGTCGGTGCACATGGTCAGCTCCGACTCCTCCTTGACGCTGGACAGGAGGGTCCGGATCGCGTCGGCGTCCTCGATGGGGTTGCCGCCGCGGGCGATGGTGCCGGAGATGGGGCAGGTCTCGACGCGGTCGCCGCTGACCCGGACGTACATCTCCGGGGAGGCGCCGACGAGGTGCTCGCCCTCGCCGAGGTTGAACAGGAACTCGTACGGCGCCGGGTTGACCTTGCGCAGCCCCCGGTAGAAGGCGGCCGGGTCGGTGCAGGACGCGTGGAAGACCTGGCCGGGGACGACCTCGAACAGGTCGCCGCGGACGAACTTCTCCTTGGCCGCGGCCACCACCTTGGCGTAGGAGCCCCTCTCGGGGTCGGCCGGGAGCTCGGACGGCGGCGGGGTCAGCGGCACGACCTCCCCCTCGCGGGCGAGCCCGTGGGTGGAGACGCCGTCCACGGTGAACTCGTAGCGGAACTCCTTGCTCGTCTCCCTCTTGCGGTCGATCACCATCACCCGGTCGGGCAGGTGCAGCACGAGGTCGCGCTGGTCGGTGGCCCGCGTCAGGACCTGCCTGATCGGCTCGAACTGGAAGGCCAGGTCGTAGCCGAAGGAGCCGTACAGGCCCAGGTGCTCGTTCTCACCCTTGAACGCGGCGATGACCTCGCGGATCGCGGTGAAGACCGTGGGACGGCGGCTGCGCATCTCCTCGGGGAGGATGTCCTCCGACTCGGCCACGTGGACCTCGACGTGGTCGGCCGTCGGCTCCTCGACAGGCTTGCCCGCCGCCAGCAGGCAGGACACGATGGCCGGCAGGACCACCCTGCCCCGGGCGTTCAGCGCGCGAGCGGAGATCCTGCGTCCCCTGGCCACGATCTCCAGGCAGGGGTCGACGTAGGCGAGGTGCCATCGGCTGTAGCGGCCGGGATACTCCATCCCGGAGGAGAGCACTCCGCCACGGCGCTCGCCGAGCGTCGTGACGACGTCCTCAAGCACCGTCTCGGGCACGTCGGACGCGGTGACCTCGACCCCTATGCCGCCTGCGGTGGTATATCGGCTCGTCTCCACTGCGGTATCGCCCCTCTTGTCTTCCCGATGCCCTGAGGGAGCGGACACAGAAAAGGCCGCCTCCCTGGGCGGCCGTCTGTCTGCTCGCGAATGCGAAACCTGCGCCGCCTAGAAGCGGCGCCACCACTGAAGGGAAATCGGGTGTCGCATGTGGCCAGAGTACCGGCGGCGACCGCGATCATGCAACGCGACACGGGGGCGGGTCCGCTCCGGTCCGAAAACAGGGGAAATCCCCACGAGACACGCGCGGCGCGCGATCCGGCCGACGAAGGAAGTAAACGGGAGCAAAGGATGGCGAGCCTCACAGCCTCGGGCTCTGGCCATCGCAGGTCATGTTCTGTTACCAGTGGGTAATCACGGGGCGGCACGAGGAGGGCACATGGGGACGATCACCTGGCCGCGGACGGCCGTCCAACGGATCACGGTCGAGCGCGACCTGCCCGTACCGATGCCCGACGGGGTCACCCTGCTGGCCGACCGCTACGCGCCGGTCGGCGCCGTGCGCCCGCCCACGATCCTGATCCGCTCCCCGTACGGAAGGCGCGGCATGTTCGGGCGGACCTTCGGGCGCGGGTTCGCGAAGCAGGGGTTCCAGGTCGTGATGCAGAGCTGCCGGGGCGGTTTCGGCTCGGGCGGCCTGCTCGACCCGCTCGGCGACGAGCACGACGACGGGCTGGCCACGCTGGCCTGGCTGCGCGGCCAGGACTGGTACGGCGGGAGCCTGGCCATGCACGGCCCCTCCTACCTGGGATACACGCAGTGGGCGATCGCCCCGTTCGCCGGACCCGACCTCAAGGCCATGTCCACCTCGGTGACCGCCTCCCAGTTCCGCGACGCCGCCTACGTGGGCGGGGCGTTCGCGCTGGAGTCGTCGTTGATGTGGACCACGCTGACCGCCTCCATGGACCGGCCGTTCGGCGGGGCGGGCGCGCTGCTCGTCCCGCGCAGAACGCGTCGCGCGGCCCTGTCGGGGCGCCCGCTCGGGGAGCTGGACGTGCTGTCGGCGGGCAGGGGCATGCCGTTCTTCCAGGACCTGCTGAACCATCACGCCGAGCCCGCCGCCTACTGGGGCAGGCGCGACTTCTCCGCCTCCGTGGGCGAGGTGGAGGCCGCGGTCACCATGGTCGGCGGCTGGTACGACGTCTTCCTGCCCTGGCAGGTCAAGGACTACACGGCGATGCGGGCCGCGGGGCGGCGCCCGTACCTGACGATCGGCCCCTGGTACCACGCGGACGTGAGGCACGGCCGGGTGGCCAACGCCGAGGCGATCGCCTGGTTCCGCGCGCACCTGCTCGGCGACCCGTCGGGGCTGCGCGAGCAGCCGGTCAGGCTGTACGTGACGGGCGCGGGCGAGTGGCGCGACTACCCCGACTGGCCGGTGCCCGGCATGCGGGAGCAGCGCTGGCACCTGCACCCCGGCCTCGCCCTGTCCCCCGACGCCCCCGACGGCCCGCACGACGCCGAGCCCGGCCGCTTCCGCTACGACCCCGCGCACCCGACGCCCGCGCTGGGCGGCCCGGTCCTGCTGGGCAACTCCGAACCGCGCGACAACCGCAGGCTGGAGGCCCGGCGCGACGTGCTCGTCCACACCGGTCCCGAGCTGCGGCGAGACACCGAGATGATCGGCCCGGTCTTCGCCGACCTGTACGTACGCTCCTCGGGCACCGGGCACGCCGACGTGGTGGTCCGGGTCTGCGACGTGCACCCGGACGGCGCCTCCTACAACGTGTGCGAGGGCGTGCGCCGCCTGGTGCCCGGTGATCCGCCCGCCGGGGACGACGGGATCCGCCGGGTCCGGGTGGACCTGTGGCCGATCGGCCACCGGTTCCGGCGCGGCCACCGGATCCGCGTCCACGTCGCCGGAGGCGCGTATCCCCGGATCGCCCGCAACCTCGGCACCGGAGAGCCCCTGGGCACGGGCAGCGCGATGGTCGCGACCGACCACGAGATCTTCCACGACCCGTCCCACCCGTCCGCGATCGTGCTGCCCCTCGTTCCCTCCTGACCCTCCCGGCCCTCTGAGTCCCGCCTTCGCATGCCCTCGTACGGTCCCGTTTCGTCGCCGCGGCGGCCCGCCATTCGCTCCCACGCGTCCCCGTGCGGCACCCGATTCGGTGCCGGCCGTGGTCACCGGTGCGCCGGGGCTAGGGTCGGAGGGTGCGTGCGGCCAGATTGATGTCGTTGGTCCTGCTGCTCCAGGCCCGGGGCGGGATGACCGCGGTGGAGCTCTCCCGGGAGCTGGAGGTCTCCGAGCGGACCGTCCACCGTGACGTGCTCGCCCTGTCGGAGGCCGGCGTGCCGGTGTACGCCGACCGCGGGCGGGGCGGCGGCTACCGCCTGCTGGACGGATACCGCACCCGCCTCACCGGACTCGACCGCGCCGAGGCGGAGGCGCTGTTCCTGTCGGGCGTGCCGGAGGCGCTGCGGGAGATGGGACTGAGCGAGGTGGCGGCCACGGCGCGGCTGAAGGCCTCGGCCGCGCTCTCCCCCGGACTCCGCGACGCCCCCGCGACCGCGGCTCAGCGCTTCCACCTGGACGCCCCCGGCTGGTTCGCGAGCGAGCGGCCTCCACCGGCGTCGCTGGCCCCCCTGGCCAGGGCGGTGTGGGGTGACCACCCGGTCACCGCCCTGTACCGGCGCGCCTCACGCACCCGGCCGGGCGAACAGGCCGATCAGTCCGGTCGGCCCGGTCAGCCCGGCCGGTCCGGGGAAACCGGGCGGACCGCGGCTGAGCGGACAGAGCACGACGGGCATATCGGGCACGGCGAACAGGCCGGCAGGGCCGGGCAAGCCGTGGCCGCCCGGCGCCTGGAGCCGTACGGGCTCGTGCTGAAGGCGGGGGTCTGGTACCTGGCGACCCGGTTCGCCATCTACCGGGTCGACCGCTTCGAGGAGGTCGAGATCCACTCCGGCCTGCGCTTCGAGCGGGATGGAACCTTCGACCTGGCCGCGTTCTGGAGCGAGCGGGCGGCGCAGTTCGCCGGTTCCCTGCTCACCGGGCACGTCACCGTACGGCTCAGTCCCGCCGGCCGCCGCGCGCTCCCCGCCGTCGCCGACCCGGCGGCCCTCGACGCGGCCCTGGCCTCCGCCGGTGAGCCCGACGGGCAGGGGTGGATCACGTTCCGCCTGCCCGTCGAGTCGCCGGAGGTCGCCTACAGCCAGATCCTCCGCTTCGGCCCGGAGGCCGAGGTCGTCGCCCCGCCCGTCCTCCGTGCCCGTCTCGCCGAAGCCGCCACCCGCCTGCGCGCCCTGTACGCCTCCCCCCGCCCCTCCGGCGACACCGCCGACACCGCCGACACCGCCGACACCGCCGACACCGCCGACACCGCCGACACCGGCCTATCGGACCGCTGACCCCTCACCGCGGTCCCGGTCTGCGATCCCACCCGACGGTCCCGGCGACGGTCAGCGGTAGCCGGTGGCGTCGGCGGGTTTCCCCTTGCTCTCGACCTCCTCGATGTAGCGCCAGGCGTCGGGCCTGCTGCCGTCGACGTCGGTGAAGCCGTACACCTGGGCGAGCTGCCCGCTGGACACCGACTGCCCCGACCAGCGCATCCGGTCCTCGTCGGCGGCGAGGGCGACCACCGCGCGGCCGGTGTAGGCGGGTGTCTCGGAGATCACGAAATGTGGCTGCTTGGCGGTGGCGTCCCGCCAGTTCTCCTCGGTGACGCCGAAGATCTCCAGCATGCTCTCCGACCTGAGCCAGCCCGGGGTGAGCGAGATCGCGGCGCAGCCGTGCGGGCGCAGCTCGTGGGCCTGGGTGAACGCCAGGCGGTTCACCGAGATCTTGGCCAGGTCGTAGAAGGCCGAGAGCCGGTAGTTGGCGGTGTTGTACTCCAGGGTGCCGTCGGTCACCTCGATCACCATGCCCCCGGGGTTCTCGATCAGCAGGGGCAGCGCGTGGTGGCTGGTGATGAGATGGGTGTCCACCGCCAGCCGGAGAATGCGCAGGCCGTCGTCAAGGGAGTGCTTCCAGACGGGGACGTGCCACTCGGTGAGCGGGTCGGCGCCCCAGACGTCGTTGACGAGGATATCGAGCCTGCCCCGCTCGTTCCGGATCCGCTCCACCAGGGCGCGGACCTGCTCCGGCTCCAGATGGTCCACCTGGACCGCGATGCCCTGTCCGCCGGCGCGGGTCACGAGTTCGGCCGTCTCCTCGATGGTCTCCGGCCGGCCCATCTCCGAACGCCGCTCCCGTGTGCTCCTCCCGGTGCAGTACACCGTGGCGCCGGCCGCGCCCAGCTCCACCGCGATCCCCCGCCCGGTCCCCCTCGTCGCCCCCGCCACCAGGGCGACCTTTCCTTCCAGCGTTCTTGTCATGGAACCAGCGTGACGCGAAAACAGGACATCTACTGTCATGTTTTCGCCGCGCTCGCCGATGAACGCGACGGCCGGGGCGAAAGGACGGCCGGAGGAACCGCGCCCTGGGCGGACGCGTTCGCCTCAGAGGGGGGCCGGTCAGCGACACGACACAGGTCCGGGACGACCGCTGGATCCTTTGCGCCTAATCATTGGGTTGTTATGGTTTTTGTGGGAGAAGTCAGGACGACAAGTCAACCGGGGGGTTGTATGAGCGAGTCGCCGACGCTGCCGCTGCACATGCGGCGGGAGGGGTTCGACCCGGCTCCGGAGCTGGAGGCGCTGCGGGACGGGGAGGGAGTCAGGCTCATCAGGACACCCCCCGGTGTCGACGCCTGGCTGGTGACCCGCCACGAGGACGTGCGCGCGGTGCTGAGCGACGCGGAGCGGTTCAGCAACGCCCAGACGGCCACGTTCCGGTTGCCCGGCGACCAGAGCAGCAAGGAGGAG
Organism: Streptosporangium sp. G11; assembly: GCF_051192615.1. Lineage (NCBI taxonomy): Bacteria > Bacillati > Actinomycetota > Actinomycetes > Streptosporangiales > Streptosporangiaceae > Streptosporangium > Streptosporangium sp. G11. Next base: position 10,867 of record NZ_JBPJUQ010000030.1, on the reverse strand, counting down.
CTCGCCGCGCTTCGCGCGGGCAACCTGCTCGCCTTCGATCCTCCCGAGCACACCCGGCTGCGCCGGATACTGACCCCGGAGTTCACGCTCCGCCGGATGCGCCGGCTGGAGCCGCGGATCACGCGCATCGTCGAAGACCACCTGGACGCGATGGAGAGCGCGGGCTCCCCCGCCGACCTGGTGTCGTCGTTCGCGCTGCCGATCCCCTCCCTCGTCATCTGCGAGCTGCTGGGCGTGCCGTACACCGACCGGGAGGACTTCCAGCGCAGGACCGGCCGGCTGCTCGACATGTCGGCGCACGTCGAGGAGCGCAGGGCGGCGCAGGCGGAATCGCGCGCCTACATGGCCGAGCTGGTCGCCCGCGCCCAGGCCGAGCCGGGAGAGGATCTGCTCGGCATGCTGGTGCGCGAGCACGACGACCTGACGGCGGACGAGCTCACCGGCATCGGTGGCCTGCTGCTGGTGGCCGGTCACGAGACCACCGCCAACATGCTCGGGCTGGGCACACTGGCCCTGCTGCGCCAGCCCGACCAGCTGGAGCTGCTCAGGAAGGAGCCCGATCGCATCGACGCCGCGGTGGAGGAGCTGCTGCGCTGGCTCAGCATCGTCCACTCCAGCACCTTCAGGACGACCACCACGGAGGTCGAGATCGCCGGCCGTAAGATCGGGCCCGGCCAGCTGGTGATGTGCGCGCTGCTCGCCGCCAACCGCGACCCCGCGTTCCTGTCCGACCCGGAGGTGCTGGACATCGCCCGGGGGGCGCCCGGCCACGTGGCCTTCGGTCACGGCGTGCACCACTGCCTGGGGGCGCCGCTGGCGCGGATGGAGATGCACATCGCCTTCCCCGCGCTGCTCGCGCGCTTCCCCGAGCTTCACGCGGTCGAACCCGACGCGCACTTCCGCTCCTTCAGTTTCGTGTACGGCCTGTCGTCCCTGAAGGTCGCCTGGTGACCACCGCCGGACGGCCGTGAGCGACGCGGCGGGCCGTGCCGTTTCTCGCTGACACGTACGACCGGCGCCCGCGTCTGCCCGCCACACCTCCCTGTGATAAGCAGTTCATTACTGGAAGAAGCGAGGAGAACATGGCGGACAACACCGAGTTCGAGCTTCGCGGGATCAACCACCTCGCGCTGGTGTGCTCGGACATGAAGCAGACGGTCGACTTCTACTCCGGCGTTCTGGGCATGCCCCTGATCAAGACGATCGAGCTGCCGATGGGCTGGGGGCAGCACTTCTTCTTCGACTGCGGCGGCGGCAACGCGCTGGCGTTCTTCTGGTTCCCCGACGCACCGGAGGGCGTGCCCGGCGTCTCGGCCCCGAAGAACCTGCCCGACCGGGGCGAGCTGCTCTCGGCGGTCGGCTCGATGAACCACATCGCCCTCGACGTCGCCCCGGACCGGATCGAGGAGTACCGCGACAAGCTCATCGCCAAGGGCGTGGACGTCGGGGTGATCCTCAACCACGACGACAGCGAGTTCGGCATAGCGCCCGCCATGGGAGAGGGCGTGTTCGTCCGGTCGATCTACTTCAAGGACCCCGACGGCATCCTGGTGGAGTTCGCCGCCTGGACCAGGAACCTCGGCCTGCCGGAGGACGTACGGCACGAACCGAGAACCGCCGCCGACAGGACCGTGTGAGCCCGCGCGCGACACCTCGTGAGACGGCACACCGGCGGGCCGGGCACCGGCGGCGGCAGCGCATGACGCGGCGCACCGGCGGCACCTCGTGAGACGGCCCACCGGCAGGGGCGACGACACCTCGTACGACGGCACCGGCGGTCGAGCCCCACGGGGCGGCAGCACCGCGTGACGACGGGCCGGCCCACCTTGTCCAGCGCGCCTTTACGAGATGCACTCGATCGTGTCAAGGAAGCCGCGCCGGGGATTCGGTGACCGGCGGGAACCCGTCGGCGAAGTGAACCCGCCCCGGAGGCGCGGTAGCCGTGACCTGGCCTTCGGCCTGGCCGAAGGAGTGAGACCGCCGTTCGTCGCGCCACCGGTGCCGCTCGGCGCTCGGTGACCTGAATGAAACGGCCGTGTAATTACGCTGCCGGTCAGCCGAAGGGGACGATCCTGCCCGGACGTCCCCTCTCCAGCTAGAGGAGACCGTGTTGACCACTCCAAACGGGGACCGGAGCGACCGCAGCCCATGGAACTGGCTGCTTATCGTGCCGATCATCCTACCTTTGCTCCCGTTTCTCTACAATTCCACTGAACCCCGGCTTTTCGGTTTCCCGCTGTTCTACTGGCTCCAGCTCGCCTTCATCGCGGTCGGTGTCACGTTCACCTCGATCGTCTACCAGATGACGAAGCGGCGGCGGTGATCCGATGGAAGCTCACCTGACAGAGATCATCGTCTTCTCCGTGCTGTTCTTGCTGGTCAGCGGCATGGGGTTCGTGGCCGCGCGCTGGCGCCGCCCGGAGAACCTGGCCAGCCTCGACGAGTGGGGGCTCGGCGGCCGCAACTTCGGCCCGTGGGTCACCTGGTTCCTGGTCGGCGGCGACCTCTACACCGCCTACACCTTCGTGGCCGTACCCGCCCTGCTCTGGGGCGCGGGCGCGATGGGCTTCTTCGCGGTGCCGTACACGATCGTGGTCTATCCGATCGTGTTCCTGGTGCTGCTCCGCCTCTGGTCGGTCTCGCACATACACGGCTTCGTGACCCCGGCCGACTTCGTCCGGGCCAGGTTCGGCTCCCCCACGCTGGCGCTGCTGATCGCGATCACCGGCATCGTCGCGACGATGCCCTACATCGCGCTCCAGCTCGTCGGCATCGAGGCCGTGCTGAAGTCGATGGGGGTGACCGGCCACCTGCCGATCATCATCGCGTTCGCGATCCTGGCCGCGTACACCTACCAGTCGGGCCTGCGCGCCCCGGCGCTGATCGCGTTCGTCAAGGACACGCTGATCTACATCGTGATCCTGGTGGCGATCTTCGCGATCCCCGCCCAGATCGAGGGCGGCTGGTCGGGCATCTTCGACGCCGCCCAGGCCAAGTTCGACGCCAGTGCCGCGCCTGGTGACGGCATCCTGCTCAACGCGAACAACCAGTTGCAGTACGTCACGCTGGCCCTGGGCTCGGCGCTCGCGCTGTTCCTCTACCCGCACAGCATCACCGGCGTGCTCGCCTCCAGGAACCGCGACGTGATCAAGCGGAACATGTCGGCGCTCCCCGCCTACAGCCTGCTGCTCGGCCTGATCGCGCTGCTGGGCTTCATGGCCATCGCGGCCGGGATCACGCCCATCGGCACCGACAGAAACACGATCGTGCCGCAGCTGTTCGACAAGATGTTCCCCGACTGGTTCACCGGCGTCGCCTACGCCGCGATCGGCATCGGCGCGCTGGTCCCGGCCGCGATCATGTCGATCGCCGCGGCGAACCTGTTCACCCGCAACATCTACAAGGAGTACCTGAAGCCGGACGCGAGCGACGCCGACGAGGCCCGGGTCTCCAAGATCACCTCGCTGCTCGTCAAGGTCGGCGCGGTGCTGTGCATCCTGTTCCTGGACACCGGCTTCTCCATCGACCTGCAGCTCATCGGCGGCGTCATCATCCTGCAGACACTCCCGTCGGTGGCGCTCGGCCTCTACACCCGCTGGTTCCACCCGGGCGGCCTGATCGCCGGATGGATCGCCGGCATGGGGACCGGGATGCTCCTGCTCTACAACATCGGCAACCCCGCCACCGGCAAGCTGCACTTCGCCGGATCCGCGTTCCCGCTGGAGAAGCTGGGCCTGGACACCAAGATGACGATCTACCCGGGCATCATCGCGCTCGCGGTCAACCTCGCCGTCGCCGCGCTCGGCACAGTGATCGCGCGTTCCGCCAAGATGACCGAGGGCGGAGACTCCACCAAGCCCGACCACTACTTCGCCGACGAGGGCGACCCCAGGATCAAGGACCTGGACCTCACCACCCACTGACACCCGCACGCCGAACACGGGGGGAGGGCCCGGCCGGGCCCTCCCCCCGCGCCGCGTCAGCCGCCGGCCGGGGCGCGCAGCTGAGCGATCAGCGCCTCCCCGTCCCGGACGAGCACGTCGCGCGCCTTGGTGTCGGGCACCCAGAGCTTGAGGCGGGCGAGTGTCACGAAGACCTCCAGCGAGGCGATCGCGACCTTCGTCCTTCCCGCCTCCGCGTGCTTCCTGGCCTGGTCGAGCTGGACACCGAGCAGGACGCCCCGCACCGAGCCCTCCGCCTTGAAGCGGTCCAGGAGCTTGCGCACGTCGGCGAAGGAGGTCGTGACCTCGAACGCGACGGTCTGCTTCGTCACGTGGCCCGCCTTGTCCTTCGCGGTGACGGTCAGCGTGTGCGCGCCGAGCGCCAGCGTGGACAGGGCGAGCGGCTTGCCGGAGACCACCTGCAGGTCACCGATGGCCGCCGTCACGCTCGCCACCCCCGACGTCGCGTCGGACGCCGAGAAGACGGGCGTGATGGACGCGGAGTCACCGTACTTGCCGGGCTCCACCCCGCTCACGGACAGGACCGGGGCGGTCTTGTCGATCTTCGCCGTGACGGTGCCGACCTGCGAGACGTTGCCCGCGTTGTCGGTCGCCCGGTAGCGCACGGTGGCCGTCCCGTCGGCGGTCAGGGTGACCGGGTTGTTGGCGTTCAGCCACGTCGTGCCGTCGAGCGAGTACTGGCGGCTCGACACCGTGCCGTTGTCGGTCGCGGTGACCGTCAGCGTGACGTTGCCGGTGTACCAGCCGTTCTCCCCGCCCGGCTCGGCCGGGGCGAGCGTGGCCGACACGGTCGGAGGCGTCTCGTCGGAGACCCCGTCGCCCTGGAAGGTGAACCCGTCGACCTCCACGCCGCCGGTCGAGGTGACGTAGAGCTTCCCGCTGCCCGTCGGGGCACCGGTGAGCGAGGTGTCCACGCTCTGCCAGCCCGACCCTGCGGGCACGGTGACGGTGGCGAACGGCTCCGCCGTCTCCGAGCCCCATCGCAGGGACAGCGTTCCCGCACCGGAGGCGCGGGTCTTCACGCCGGTGACACCGGCGAAGTTCACCGGGTCGTACGCGATCCAGTCCCCGGCGTCGAAGGACGTGATCTTCGCCAGGCCGGACGCGGTCGCGTCCTCCACCTTGGTGACGCCGCTACCGGCGTCCGAGTGCTCGGCCTGCAGCTGCTTGGGGTTGAGGATGAGCGTGGCGTCGCCGAGCGCCCCGGGGATGTTACCGGCGCCGTTGTCCCGGTAGCTCACGACGACGACGCCGAAGATGTTCTCGGTCTCGCCGTGCTCGGGGGCGTCGGCCGGTGTCGGCCACGCGCCGGAGCATCCCGAACCGAGGGTCTCGGGGTGCGCGTGCGCGTCGTGGCCGAGGCCGAAGGTCCACTGCACCCGGCTGCACACCGGATTGTCGCCGTCCTCCTTGTCGGAGACCTTGATCTGGAACGGCACCGCGTCGCCCCAGTTGAAGAAGGAGCCGTTGCCCGGCGTCTGGATGGTCACCTCGGGCGCGGTGTTGCCCACGGTGATCTCGGTCGAGGTGAGCCCGAACTTGCCCTGCACGTCGGTCACGCGGAGCCTGGCGGCGTACTGGCCGAGCGCCGGGTAGGTGTGCGAGGCCGTCACGCCGGTGGCGTCGAAGGTGCCGTTGCCGTCGAAGTCCCACTCGTAGCTCAGCGCGCCCGGCTCGGCGTCGGTGGACGTCTCCGCGCTGAACGCGACGGTCAGCGGCGCGGCGCTGCTCGATACCGGCTTGGCGACGATCTTCGCCTGCGGCGTCTTGTTCCCCTCGGCGTAGTCGATGCGGTACAGGCCCGCGTCGGGGTTCGCGCGGAAGAAGCCGTCGCCGTAGTCGAGCACGTACAGCGACCCGTCGGGACCGAACTCGATGTCCATCGGGCTGTCGGTGATCGGCATCACCGCCGTGGTCAGCGCGTCGTTGGGCAGGAAGTGTTCGAGCTTGGTCACCGGCCCGTCCGACCCCGTCACGGTGAACGCCGCGAGGTAGTCCTGGGAGAACTCGCCGTAGAAGAACTTCTTGTCCCAGTACGCCGGGAACTTCGTCGTCGACGGGTTCGCCGCGTCGTAGTTGTAGACGGGACCGCCCATCGGCCCCTGGCCGCCCGCCGGCTCGAAGTCGGTGAGCCCGGCCCACTCCGCGGGCTGGTGGGTGTTGTTGTCACCGTAGTAGAGGTCCGCGGGGGTCGCGGCCGGCAGCTTGTCCACGCCGGTGTTCCAGCGGGAGGTGTTCGTCGGCCCTCCCGCGCAGTCGAACCACGCGCGCGGCGTCGAGGTCGCGAAGTTCCAGTCGTTGTAGTTGAAGTTGTTGCCGGTGCAGTAGGGCCAGCCGCTGTTCATCGGCTTGTCGATGGGGGTGACGTTCCACTCGACGTAGCCCAGGGGCCCGCGGGCGGGGTCTGCCGCCCCGGCGTCGGGGCCGTAGTCGCCCCAGGAGACCGTGCCGGTCACGTCGTCGACGTCGATCCTGAAGGCGTTCCGCACGCCCGTCACGAAGATCTCAGGACGCGTCTTGGCCGTTCCCGGCGGGAAGAGGTTGCCGGCCGGGACGGTGTAGGAACCGTCCTCCTTCACCGTGATCCGCAGGATCTTGCCGCGCAGGTCGTTGCTGTTGCCCGCGCCGCGCCGCGCGTCGAGCCCGGGGTTCATCCCGGGGGCGTCGTTGTTGGGCGCCATGCCGTTGGCCCCGGGCGTGCCCGCGGGGGTGTTGTCACCGGTGACGAGGTAGAGGTTGCCCGCGGCGTCCCAGTCCACGTCGCCCGCGACGTGGCAGCACTGCCCGCGCTGCGCCTCGACCTTGATGATGACCTGCTCGGTGGAGAGGTCCAGCGCGTCACCGGTCCACTTGAACCGCGACAGCTGGTTGTAGCCCTTCCACTGGTTCCAGTACGACTCGTCCGCGCCCGCGGGCAGCGAGTTGGGCGCCGATCCGGTGGGGGTCGTCTCCGGGTACGGCGCCGTCATCGTCTTCGGCGCGTAGTAGACGTAGACCCACTTGTTCTCGGCGAACTTCGGGTCGATCGAGATCGTCTGGAGACCGTCCTCGGAGTTCGCGTAGACGGGGATCGTGTTGATGACCTTGGTTACACCGGTGGCGCCGTCGGTCAGGCGGATGTCACCGTTGCGGGCGGTGTGCAGGACCCTCTTGTCGGGCAGGACCGCCAGGTCGATCGGCTCGCCGACGTTCTTGGTCAGTGTGATCTTCTCGTAGTTCGACCAGTCCGTGGGTGCGTCCAGGACGCCGGTATGGACTTGTGCGGGTGCGGCGCCGGGCACCGCCAGGGGGAACAGCAGGGCGGCCAGTGCGCCGCCGAGCATGGCGCGGGTACGCTTCAACTTCCTGAGCCTCTTCTTCAGGGGGGTGTCAGGACAGGGCGGGCCGCCACGCGTGCCGCGGCAACGGCTTCGATCACGTGGCGGTCCGCCAAACCCGCGGATTCTTCTCCGGGGTCCTTGTTCGAGGTGCTCTTCAGCGTGTGCTCGCGGTCGTTTACCGGGCTCTCAGCGGCGGCGACGCAGGGCGGCCAGGTTCTTGTAACTGAGGTCGGCGTACTGGAGCGAGCGACCCGGCTCCGCGGCCCCTCCGGGCGCGTTGTCCTGCTCGTACATGGGGTTGTGGCGCCTCTCGATGTCCAGCTTGGAGAAGAAGGCGCTGTAGTCGATGTCACCGGTGCCGAACGGCACCATGTCGTAGCCGTTGCCGGTGGCCGTGTTGGCCTTTCCGTCCTTGGCGTGGAACAGCGGGAACCGCTTCTCGTTCTGCCGCACGAGCTTCAGAGGGTCGAAGATGTCGGTCTGGGTGGAGCCGTTGGGCGAGACGTACGAGCGGTGCTTGTACTGCGCCACGTGCGCCCAGAAGATGTCCATCTCGAGATAGACGTGCCTGCGGCTGGTGATCCGCAGGAAGTACTCCAGCTTCCGGATGCCGGACGAGCGGGTGGGACGGCCGAGCTCGTCGAGCGGGCCCTCGTCGAGGAGGAAGCCGTACGCCGCGTCGTGGTTGTGCGTGTACAGCTTGAGACCGGCGGCCGAGGCGATCGAGCCGAGACCGTTCCACTTCTGGGCGGCGAGGTCCCAGTCCGCCTTGTAGGCGCTGTTGGTCGGGTCGCCACCGGTGCCCACGTGCTCCATGCCGAGGATGTTGGCGATCTCCAGGGTCCGCTTGAAGCGGTCGAGGTCGGCCTCGGTGAGCGGCCACGAGCCGGGGATGAAGCCGTGGTTGCCCTGGGCCTTGAGCCCGTTGTCGTCGAGCCACCCGCGCAGCAGCCGGGCACCCTCGACGGTCTCCAGGTCGGCCCCGCCCTCGGCGTTCGCGTGCTGGCGGTAGCCGGCGAACTCCACCTGCTTGTAGCCGATCCGCGACAGCTCCTCCAACACGCGCCGGAAGCCGGCCGGCAGGTTCGTCGCCGGGTCGCGGGAGATGACGTCACGGACGGTGTAGAGGATGATGCCCCGCTTCGCCTCCGGCACCAGGGGGTCCCGGTGGCCGTGGCCCCGGCCGCGCTCCTGCTCGTCTCCGGGAGACGCGTACGCGGCCGACGCGAGCGGGCCCACCGCCGACACGGCGGCCACCGCGGTGACTCCCGTCGTGGCCGCGAGGAACTGGCGGCGGTTCAGCCCGAGCCTGCGGCGCAGCGCGCCCGCGACCTCGTCGATCTCTTCTTCGTGTGCACTCATGCTTTCCTACCTCCGTGTGGGTGGATGGAGCCCTGTGATCCCCGACGCCTCGGTCGAGTGACCGCCGACTCCCTTCCGCCGCAGGCCCGGCGGCCCGTCCGGCGGGTCATCTCTCCGAGGAGATCCGCCCGCGAACGCCGCCGACCGACTCACTTCGCCCTCTTGATGTTGTGCAGAGAACTTGGCGTGGAAGTTACGCGCCTTCTGCTCTTTTTGGAAGAACTTTTGTCATGATCACTTGAACTTTCTACGATCGACGACCAAAGCCACCCCGGCGCACGGCCTCGCTCAGCGGGCCCCGGCGCACCCTCGAATGAGGGATCTTGCCTGGTCAACCGGGGTGGCCACCCCCCGGGGCACCGCAATAGACTTGGTTTGTAACGATATGGGCAGATACCGCCACCGGACGGCCCGTTCCGGGGCCCGCACCCGGCCGGACCTGCGGGCTCGCCGATCAACGCGCGAGCCGTCTCGCCACGAACCGTCACGGAGCCTATCCGGCGGGTACTTTGGTTGAGAAACCTGGAACTTTCGCTCATAATCGGCAGAAGATCGAGTGAACACGAGGCACCGAGCAGCTCGCCGACCGGCGAGGCCGGAACCGGCCGGGCACCGGACCTCCAACCGAGGACCGGGCCTCCACCAGGTGTGCTTCCCTACTCGGCACGGCGCTTGTAGCGTCTTGACATCCTTCCCGCCCGGAGGCGGGGGTCTCCACGTCCAGTCCACGTCCAAGGAGAACCGATGATCCCGGCGAGGAACGCGGGGAACGAGAAGGGAAACGCCGGATGCGCGCGACCGGACTCGGAGCCATCTCGCTGGCGATCGCGCTGACCGCCTGCGCCCCGGCTCCCGGCGCCGCCCCGCCGGCCTCCCCCTCGCGGACGAGCCCCGTGCCCGCGTCTTCCGAACGGCCGCGTCTTCCTACGGCATCGGAACCGCCCGGCTCGGCCTCCGCCATCCAGGTGATCGCGGACGACCTGGTGGCCGCCGCCGGATCCCCCGGGGCCGTCGTGCACGTCCGTGACGACGGAAGGGTCCAGGAGGCCGCCTCCGGATTCGCCGACCCGGCGACGCGCACCCCGATGCGGGTCGACCACCGCTTCCGGATCGCGAGCATCACCAAGACGTTCACCGCGGCGATCACCCTCCAGCTGGTACGCGAGCGGCGGCTGGCCCTCCGCGACACGCTCGGCAAGCTGCTTCCCGGCGTCCTTCCCGGTGCCGACCGGGTGACCGTGGAACAACTGCTCACCCACACCAGCGGGATACCGGACTATCTCACCGACTCCCGCTTCATGGACGCCATCGTCGACGGCGGCATGCACACGCGCGACTGGCCACCGAGAGAACTGCTCGGCTACGGCGGCAGCCCCGGCAGGAGTGGGGTGAACCGCTACTCCAACGGCAACTTCATCCTTCTCGGGCTCATCATCGAGAAGGTCACCGGCCGGAGTTACGCCGAGGCGCTCCGCGAGCGCGTCACCGAGCCCCTGAACCTGCGCGACACCGAACTACCACGGGACCTGCGGCCACCCGGGCTCGCCGCGGGCAGGCAGGGCGACGGTCCCGGGGCCACGGTCGTGAACTCCTCGATCTTCTGGTCCGCGGGCGGGCTGGTGTCGACCGCGGGAGACGTGGGTGCCTTCTACGAGGCACTGTTCGGTGAGAGGCGGGCCGTGTCCGGCGGATCGGCACCGAGGCGGCTGCCCGAGGGGGCCGCGCTGAAGCGCGCGGACGGCCTGGGCGTCTTCGCCGACAGGCTGCCGTGCGGAACCCGGGTATGGAACCACTCCGGGATGATCTACGGATACTCGGGAATCGCCATGAGCAGCGAGGACGGCCGACGCCAGGTGGTGGTGCAGCTCAACTCCCCGGCGGCCGGGCAGGCGATCGCGGCGGCGGGAAGGCTCATGTGCCGGTGAGGCCGATGTACCGGTGAGGTCAATGTGCCAGTGAGCCGCCCGGCGGCTGAACGAAACCCTTCGCGGGAACCTCTCGGCACAAATCCGAGCCCCTTTAAGTGGAGCCCCGAGACGCTTCACCGGACCCCCGAGGCCCTTTAGCCGAAGCCCGAGGCCCTTCGCCGCGAATCCGGAGCCCCGGAACGCAAAAAAAGGGCCCCCACCAGTGGTGGGGGCCCTTCAAAAGATTGTCCGGCGGTGACCTACTCTCCCACACCGTCCCCGGTGCAGTACCATCGGCGCTGAAGAGCTTAACTTC
>NZ_JBPJUQ010000029.1:0-106239 GCF_051192615.1 Streptosporangium sp. G11 | reverse complement strand
GTCACCAGACACGTGCCCTGATCAGCCATTATCGGAGGCGCGGTGATCCACTCCCAGTGAATCTACGAATGTAGTACCAGCCTGGCGACAGGACGCTGTAACTAGCGCGAGATGTCGGAGTGTAAAGATCACGCTGCAGCCCTTCACCGTGGGGGGCACGAGCGGGAGGACGTTTTCAGATGAGGCGATGGATCGCCGCGTCGGCTGTCATGCTGGTCGTCCCGATGGTGGCAGCCGGACTCGGCGGCACCGCGAACGCCAAGGGCGCTCCGGACCCGATCAACGCGCTCAAGCGCCAGCTCGTCGAAAACCGGGGCGTGAAGATGTCGAAGGTCCACACCTCCACATACATAGCGGACGGGGAGAAGGAACACTTCTGGACCGAGGCCGTCGCCGAGTTCGGTAGGGGCAAGATCGCGGTTATCGATATGACCTTTGACTCCGACCGGAGAAACTGGACCGACCCCATACGGCAGGTCATCGTCGAGGGCCGCCAGTACATCCAGGACGACCACTTGCCCAACGGTAAGAGCTGGATCCTGCGCGAGGACAACGAGATCCGGCCGGTATTGGGCGCTGACTGGATCACGCTCGCCGATCCGGTCATGCTGAAGACGGTGCTGGCCACCACCAAGGTCAAGCGCCACGCAGGCGTCTACGACGGCACTCCTACCACGCTCTACCAGGGCACGATCACCCTGGGTCAGCTCTACAAGGCCTCTCCCGGGTTTCCTTTCGGACTTGTGGTGAAGCCCACCGAAAAGGAAGCGAAGGCCAAGATATCTTGGCGGCTCTGGCTCGGTGAGGACCAGCTGGTGCGCAGGGCCTGGGGTTCGTGGAGCGAACCGTTTTCCAAGAACGGTGATGTTCCCGTCTCGTATGTCGTTGATGCTCGCCTGACCGGCTGGGGCGCCGAAACCGACATCGCCGTTCCTTCCGCCGACGATGTGGTGACGCTTTCAGACTGGTAGAGGTCTAAGACCTCCGTTTCGCTGAATCCGGCCGTCGGATGGCGACCGCCGCTCCAAGCGGCCGAGGCGTCCTGACATCCGGTGCACACGAAGGCATTCCAACCGGAAGGCCACGATCCACGGCCTTGCAATCAACAGGACGCCGATCATGAGGTGGCTCAGAGCTTCTTTAATCGTCGGCCAGGTGAAAGCCGGTAGCCCGCGCCACCGCGACGCTTGCCGCGTTCGCTGGATCAATCCGTAGAACCACGCCGCGCATCCTGAGCGAGGTACAGGCAGTCGGTCATCAGCTCAACAGCACGAGCCGCCAACCGTTCTCCCCGGTGCCGAGCACCGATCGCGTAAGCAAGTTCGGCCACACCGGGCTCATCGGCCGTACGGAAGAGCAGCACCTCCCCTTGTGCTTCACCACCATCCCTGGTGATCGCGAGCTACATGCCGCGATCAGCAGCACGCGCTCTGCGCGACTGGGACAGGTACTCCTGAGCGGCGTCGAAGTCGAACGGCGAACGTAGCGGAGTCCAGCGAGCGACCTGCGGTTCATCGAAAAGGGCAACCATGACAGGAAGGTCCTCATCGGTCCACTCGCGCAGGTGAATTCCGAGGCCCGGCAGTTGGACATCGAGAGGAAACCGGCCTTTGGTACCGTCCAGCGCCGTCATGATATTGATTCTGCTTGAGAACGCATCTTGTGATCAAGTTCTTGAAGGCTTCCCAGGCTGCGAGGAAGGGCCGCAGGCGGTACAGCCCCACGATCGCCTGATGGTGGCTGATTTCTCCGCTGATCGGGGATGTGAGTGTCCGCAGTGGAGTACCGCGGTGCCGGGCGGTCGGTGGTCAAGGCTTCGGTGAGCTCACCGCCATCGAGAGCGTTGAGGGTCGCGAGGCAGTGGAGGTCGGCGTAGTCGCGCTCTCGGGTGAAGACGCGCCCCCGGAAGTCGAAAGTTTCGAAATCAAACAGAAACTTGTCAGAGATCCTTTAACTGTCAATAATTGATGTTGTAAGCAAGCGTCCGAAGCACAAGCACCAAGGAGGCAACCGTGAAAAAGATCCACCGTGCCGCCAGGCTGACACTCGGCGCGACGGCCGGGCTGGCGCTCGCGCTGTCCGGCACGACACCCGCCTCGGCGGCGACGTGGGAACTGCGCGCTTCCGGCCAGCAGATCTGCGTCACGTCGAGCGGCGGCCACCCCGGTACGTACTTCTTGGCCCCGGTTGTCGGAAGCTGGTCGACGACCGTCCAGATCGGACTGCGGAACCTGCCCCCCGGCTCGACCAGCGCGGGCGGCACACCGATCGCACCCGGATCCAATTACCCCGACCCCGGCAACGGGGCGACGACAGTGAACGGCTTCGTCCAGATATCGATCCCGCCGCTCCCGGTCGGGGTGTACACCCCGCTGCTGACGGCCTCGGACCATGCGGAGACCCAGTCCGTCCCCGTCACCATCAACGTGAAGGAGAGCTGCTACTAGCCTCGCCTTCCACACGTGCCACCTGGTCATTGATCAGCCGCCATGACCGATCCGGCATCCGACGTAATCGGCACAGCTTAGGGTTGGTGACGTGCGGAAACGGAGGCCGGCTGGTGTCCTGCGTCGGAAATTCGTCGGCAGCGTCGGGCGAGTGATTCGAGGATCTCTTCGGCGGTCTTCTTCCACACGAACGGCCGGGGGTTGTCGTCCCACTGGCTGATCCGGTCGCGGATGCCCTTGCAGTTCGCCGATGGCGGTCCCGTCAACGAGGTCGAACGCGGCGAACAGGCCGGTGATGCCGTTGCGGACGTGGTCGCGGGTGCGGCGCTCGGGCATGCCCGGCATCATCGGCAGCACCGGCTGCGAGCGGTCCAGGGCCTGGAGTTGGGACTCCTCGTCCGCGCACAACACCACGGCCCGCTCGGGCGGGTTGTGATGGAGCCCGACGACATCGACGACCTTCTCCACGAGAAGTGGGCCGCTCGACAGTTCGAAAGTGTCGGCCTGGTGGGGTTCGAGGCCGAGGTCGCGCCAGATGCGTCCGATCGTGGACTTGCTCGGTCCGCTGAGCCTGGCCATCGAAGCCCGCGACCGGTGCGTGGCGCCGGTGGGGGGCTGTGCCGGCGTCGCCACCACGACCTGTTCGACCCGCTCCGGGCTGACAGACGGGGCCGGCCCGGTCGCTGCTCGTCCATCAGCCCATCGGTCCATCAGCCCCTCCAGCCTCGAACGGACGAACCGGATCCGCCATCTGGACACCGTGTCGCGGTGCACCCGCAACCGCGCGGCGATCTCGATGTTGTCCTTACCGTCCGCGCACGCCGGCACGATCTTGGATCGCATCGCCAGGACCTGCGAGGACTTACTTCGCCGCACCCGGCATTCCAGGGTCGCCCGCTCCTCGTCCGAGAGCGTTACCGGAGTTTTCGGTCGTCCCGTCCGCGCCGTACGACCACTCCAGACTTAGCGGACGAATTTCTGACGCGGGACACTAACCGATGAGGGCCTCGGTGATCTGATGGGTGGTCTGCGCGGCGACCCTCGGGTTGACGGCAGCGTAGGTGGTGTAGGCGTTCAGACCGGTGGCAAGCGCCCAGCCGCGACCCCGGGTCCAGGTGGCGTCGTCCACACCGAGCGCGGCGCGGAAGGCGGTCCGGCTGTCGGCCGACATCAGGGTGAAGGCGATGGTCAGGTCACAGGCCGGATCGCCGATGCCGAGCTCACCGAAGTCGATGACCGCGCTGAGACGGCCGTCGACGGTCAGCAGGTTGCCGGTGTGGAAGTCGCCGTGGAACCAGACCGGAGAGCGATCCCATCCAGGGGCGCTCACGGCCGCGTTCCACAGTTCGGTCATGGCGGTGGCGTCGAACACGCCGCCGACCTCTGCGATGGCGGCCCGCGTCGCGCGATCCCGGTCCGCCAACGGCCGGCCGATGAGGTCCTCGCGGGCCTCCATGGTCTGAACGTCCTCGGACATGAACCGCTGAAGGGCTGCTAGGAACTCCGCCAGTTCGACGGCGGCCGCGGATGAGTCGGCCAGTGCCTCGACGGTCGCCACCTCGCCCTCCATCCAGCGGGACACCGCCCACCGCCACGGATAGCCGAAGTCGGGCTCACCCACTCCCACCGGTACCGGGATGGCCAGGGGTAGTCGCGGGGCGAGCCGGGGCAGCCACTCGAGTTCCTTCTCGGCCTGTCCGATGGCGTCGGCGTGGCGGGGCAGCCGGACGGACAGTTGCTCGCCCAGCCGGTAGATCACATGGTCCGAGCCGGCCGGATCGAGCAGCTCCAGAGGCAATGCGGCCCACTGCGGGAACTGCGTATCGACCAGCCTCCTGACCAGTGCGGCATTGATCGTGGGGCGGGTGTCTGCGGTTCTCGAGGTCGCCAAGAGCAACTCCTGCGATCGGCCCGCTCCGTGCGGCGGGCGGCCGGACCATCACAGTGCATCGTGGGCTTGCCTGTCGACCGGGTTTCCTCGCTGGACCGGCCGGGTCGCGTGTAGTCCGGGATCATGATCAAGCCGATTTGCGAGCAGGATGTCGGGAGTTCGAATCTCCTAGACTCCACCACCCTCGAAAGGTGAAAAACCCAGGTCAGGCGCGGGTGACCTCACCGGGATTTTGATCTTCATTCGGGCTCGTCCGGTTTCCGTGCCCGGTGCGCGCCCGACCGCTTCCCAAGCACCCCATGAGCGAGGTCGTCATGGCGACGGCGCGCCGTCGTACGGTCCGGTGTCGTGGTCGCCGGTTGCGCATGTGGCCCGGGAATCGATCACGGCCAGGGCCGTCCTCCGCCGCACCGCATCCGATGGCCGGACGAGAAGCCGGTCGGCCGTTCGGGCCGGAACGGTGTGGTGGGCCGTCGGCGTCTACACCGACCTGCCGGGGACCGCGAGACCGGTCTCGTAGGCGGCGACCACCGCCTGTACCCGATCGCGCAGCCCGAGTTTGGTGAGCACGTTGCTGACGTGCGTTTTCACCGTGTGCTCGCTGAGCACCATGGCTTCGGCGATCTCCGCGTTGGACAGTCCGCGCGCGATCATCTGAAGTGTCTCCTGCTCGCGAACCGTGAGTACGGCGAGTCGCTCAGCAGGCGGGGTGACAGGACGGGTGATCGTTCTGGAGGTGAACTCGGCGATCAGCTTCCTCGTGACGGAAGGCGCGAGCAGTGACTCCCCGGCTGCGACCACCCGCACCGCGTGGACGAGGTCGTCGCGGCGGACGTCCTTGAGCAGAAACCCGCTCGCGCCCGCTCTTAGCGCGTCGTAAACGTAGTCGTCCAGGTCGAACGTGGTCAGCATGAGCACCCGGCAGTCGGTCTCGGCGCACACGATCCTGGCCGCTTCGATGCCGTTCATCGTGGGCATGCGGATGTCGAGGAGGAGCACGTCCGGCCGGTGCTCACGGACCGCCGCGACGGCCTCGGCACCGTCGTTCGCCTCGGCGACGACCTCGATGTCGGGCTGGGCGTCGAGGATCATGCCGAACCCGGCGCGCACCAGCTCCTGGTCGTCGGCTACCACGACTCTCAGGGTCATGCCGTCACCGCCTGTGCCAGCGGCAGCCGTACGAGCACCTGGAAGCCCGGCCCGTCCGGGCGAGGGCCCGTGGTGGCGGAGCCGCCGAAGGCGGCGGCGCGCTCGCGGATGCCGATCAGACCGTTTCCGCCGGCGGGGAAGGACGGCCCGGAGCCGCGGCCGTCGTCGGTGATGATGATCATGAGTGTGTCATCCTGCCAGAGGAGCCGAATGTCGGCACGGGTGGCGCCCGCGTGCTTGACGATGTTGGTGAGGGCTTCCTGGGTCACCCGGTAGGCGGCGACCTCGATGTCGGGAAGCAGCGGCCTGGGCTCACCGGAGGTGGAGTAGGCCACCTCGAGCCCGGCATCGGAGACCTGGTCGGCCAGCTCGGCCAGGTCGTTGATGGTCGGTTGCGGCGCGCGCGAACCCGTGTCCTCCTTGAGCGCGGTCAGCATACGGCGGAGCTGGACCATGGCATCGCGTCCCGCGGAGGCGATCGCGTCGAAGGCGGCCTCGGCGCGGGCCGGGTCGCTTCTGACCACGACGGGACCGGCCTCGGCCTGCACCACCATGAGGCTGACCGCGTGGGCGAGGATGTCGTGCATGTCGCGGGCGATCCGGGCTCGCTCGCGCTCGGCGGCCCGTTCGATCTCGGCCTGGCGCTCGTACCTCAGCCGGGAGGCTCGCTCCTCCAAGGCTGTGGCGTATGCGCGGGAGGTGGCGGAGGCGCGGCCGATCGCGTACGCGGCGACGAACAGCACGACGCCGCGCAGCGCGGTCTCCGAGGAACCGACCAGGAGCAGGCCCCCGCCGACCGAGAAGATGAGCATGATCACGCGGGGCAGGCGCGAGGAGTAGGCGGCGACCGTGTAGGTGGCGATGAGCCCGCCGTACCAGATCGGCTGTGAGGGGACCTCGTCCACGAGGTCGTAGAGGGAGGTCGCGACGAGGGTGCATATCAGCGCGACCACTGGCGCCCGCCGTCGCCACACCAGCGGCAGGGCGGCGGCGACCACGACCGCGTATCCCCACCAGTGCCATGGCACGGCATACGGGTTTTCGCGGGAGAGGAACGGCCACAGCTGCACGCCCATCACCAGTACGGCGAGCGCTGTGTCCAGCCATGGAGGTGGAAGAGATCTTAACCGGCTGCGAGCTTGGACGAAAAATGGCAAGGCGGACACAGCGTCCAATCTTGTCTCCTCTTTCCGACCTTCCGGCACAGCGAAAACGGGGAACGCGAAACGACGGACCAGATGGCCCGCCGGTTGGCGTCCTGTCACACGACGGCGGGGACGGGCTCGGCGGTACGGGAGGACTGACCGGCGAGAGGGGCGAAGGAGACGAGCAGAAAGACGGCCCCGAGCGGGATGAGGTCCTTGTCGACGAACGGGAGGAGGAGGTCGAGCAGGACCAGGAAGGGCGTCCAGACCTTGACGCGGCGGGCGACGGCGAGCTGGACGACGAGCGCGAGCTGGCCGATGTAGAAGAGGAACGGACCGCCGTCGTAGACGGCGATGGAGACACCGGGGACGTCCTGGATCCGGTCGAAGAGGACGCCCATACCGGCACGGTCGGCGGACAGGAAGCCGACCACTATGTCGATGACGAACTGCGCGGAAAGCGCCAGGGTGCCGACGATCCCGATCGTGGCGCTCACGTTGGCGAGGGTGTTTCGTCCCGCCAGCCGGCGCATCTGCAGGAAGGTGGAGACGAACATGGCCAGGGCCGCCATGAAGGCGAGGTGGCCGGTGGTCCAGGCGAGGCCGGGACCTCGGCTGCCGTCGAGTCCGTCGAGGATCCGGATCACTCCGTAGGCCATGACGAGCAGGGGGGCTGCGACGAATGCGATGCGGGGGTTCATCCGGGAGACTCCTCAGTGGTTTGCCTACGCCCCAATCCTGGATTTCTCCGGCCTGGAAGTAATCGCCGAGGAGAGCGATCCCGGCGCTCCCTCTTGCGAGGGAGTGCATCCCCCTCGCATCGGCGACATCCCGGCCACCGGAGGCAGGTGCGATCCCAGACCGCCCTCCTAAATCCGCGCCGTACGGGGTACGGTCTCCTGGGCCGGCGCTTGTACCGATGAGGTGCCGAGGTCGGGTGCCTGGATCTTCACCCCTGTTTCCCGATGAACTCGCGCAGCCAGTGGAAGCTCGCCTTCTCGGTGCGGGCCTGGGTCTCGTAGTCGACGTGGACGAGCCCGAACCGGGCGGCGTACCCGCGGGCCCACTCGAAGTTGTCCAGCAGCGACCAGCAGAAGTAGCCGCGCACGTCCACACCGTCGGTCATCGCGGCGCGGATGGCGGCCAGGTGGTCGCGCAGGAAGTCGACGCGACCGGTGTCGTCGAGAGTCCCGTCGTCGCCGTAGCCGTTCTCGGTGATGAAGATCGGCGGCAGCGCGGGGTAGCGCCGGGTCAGGCCGAGGAGAGTCTGGTGGAGTCCTTGCGGCTCCATCGGCCAGCCCAGCCCGCTGGTCGCCGCGCCGTCCGGGGTGACGTTGCGCACCCCGAGGTCGAAGGCGGAGCGCAGCGCGGGGTCCGCCTGCTCGTACGGCGCCGCGGCGGCGTGGATGCGGTAGTAGTAGTTGACGCCCAGGAAGTCCAGCGGAGCGCCGATGACCTCCAGGTCGCCCTCGCGGCGGAAGGAGAAGTCGCTGATGGCGCCGAAGGTCTCCACCATGTCGGGCGCGTAGGCGCCGAGCAGCAGCGGGTCGGTGAACTGCCGGTTGACCAGCAGGTCCATCTTGCGCGCCGCGTCGGCGTCGGCCGCCGAGCCGGTCGCGGGCACCGTGGGCGACATGTTGAGCGTGATGCCGACCTGCTGCCCCGGCCGCGCCCGCGCCCGCAGCCTGGCCGCCGCGAGGCCGTGGCCCAGCAGCAGGTGGTGGGCGGCGGCGAGCGCGCCGTGACCCTCGCGTGCGCCGGGGGCGTGGCGGCCTTCGGCGTAGCCGACGATGGACGAGCAGTACGGCTCGTTCAGCGTGATCCAGTGTGACACCGTGTCGCCCAGCGCCTCGTGCGCGACCTCGGCGTAGTCGGCGAAGCGCTCGGCGGTGTCGCGGTCGCGCCAGCCGCCGCGGTCCTCCAGCGCCTGGGGCAGGTCCCAGTGGTAGAGGGTGACGTACGGCTCGACGCCGCGCTCGCGCAGGGTGTCGGCGAGCCGCCGGTAGAAGTCGAGGCCGCGCCGGTTCACCCGGCCGTCGCCGTCGGGCACGATCCTGGGCCAGGCCAGCGAGAAGCGGTAGGCGCCGGTGCCGAGCCGGTCCATCAGCTCCACGTCCTCCCGCCAGCGGTGGTAGTGGTCGCAGGCGTGCTCGCCGCTCTCGCCCCTGGCCACCGCGCCGGGGACGCGGCAGAACGTGTCCCAGATCGAGGGCCCGCGCCCGTCGGCGTCCACGGCGCCCTCGATCTGGTAGGCGGCCGTGGCCGTCCCCCACACGAACCCGGCGGGAAAGGCCGTACGTTCCTGGGTCATCCCTTGATCGCTCCTGACATGATTCCCCCAATGATCTGACGGCCCAGCGCGGCGAAGACCGCCACGATGGGCACGATCGCGAGCACGGTGCCGGTGAGCACGAGCGCGTAGTCGGTGGTGTAGCCGCTGGCCAGGCTGGAGAGCGCGACCTGGACGGTCGGGTTCTCCGGCGTGAGGACGACCAGCGGCCAGAAGAAGTCGTTCCAGGCCTGCATGAAGGTGAACAGGCCGAGCACCGCGGCGGCCGGCCGGGCGGCGGGCAGCACGACGTGCCAGAACAGCCGCAGCGTGCTGCACCCGTCGATGCGACCGGCCTCCAGCAGCTCGTCGGGGATGGCGCTGGAGAGGTACTGGGTCATGAGGAACACGCCGAACGCGGTGACCAGGCCGGGCACGATCACCGCTTCGAGCCTGCCGGTCCAGCCGAGCTCCGCCATGAGGATGTACAGCGGGATGATGCCGAGCTGCTGCGGCACGGTGGTGGTGGCGATGGCCATGACGAGCAGCACGTTGCGCCCGCGGAAGCGCAGCTTGGCGAAGGCGAAGCCGGCCAGCGTGGAGAACAGCACGACCGAGACGGTGACCGAGCCGGACACGAGGAAGGAGTTGAGCATCGCCTGGCCGAACGCGGTGGTGTCGAAGACCCGGGTGATGTTCTCGAACAGGTGGCCGCCGGGGGTGAGGACCGGCGGGACGCTGGCGATGGCGTCGTTGTCGTGGGAGGCCACGATCAGCGACCAGTAGATGGGGAACAGCGAGCCGAGCAGCACGGCGACGAGCGCGGCGTAGGTCCAGAACCCCGCGCCCCGGGGGGTCAGGCCGCGCCGGACGGCCCGGGCGTTCAGGCCGCGTCGGACGGCGGTGACGGTTGCCATGTCAGCTGCTCCTGATCCTGCGCGTGATGGCGAAGTTGACGAGCGCCATGACCACGATGATCATGCAAAGCGTCCAGGCGATCGCCGAGGCGTAGCCGAACTCGTACATGCTGAAGCCCTGCTCGTAGAGGTAGAGGCCGACGGTCTGGAACTGGCGGTCCGAGCCGCCGGTCGGGTTGCCGGTGCCGGCCTGGAAGAGCAGCGGCTCGGCGATGATCTGGAAGCCGCCGATGGTGGACACGACGGCGGTGAAGATGATCGTGGGGCGGAGCATCGGCACGGTGATCTTCCGGAACTGGGTGAACTGGCTCGCGCCGTCCAGCCGGGCCGCCTCGTACAGGTCCTCGGGGATGGTCTGCATGGCGGCCAGGTAGATGAGGGCGTTGTAGCCGGTCCACCGCCAGATGACGATCATCGAGATCGCGACGTGCGAGGAGAGCGTGCCGGCCTGCCAGTCGATCGGATCCAGGCCCACCAGGTCGAGGGCCCAGTTGACCATGCCGAAGTCGCGGCCGAAGAGCTGGGCGAAGATGATCGTGACCGCGACGATCGAGGTCACGTTGGGCAGCAGCACGCCCATCCGGAACAGCGTGCGGGCGCGCAGCCTGCGGTTGAGCATGTGCGCGATGAACAGCGCGGCCAGCAGCTGCGGCACGGTGGACAACAGCCAGATGCTGACGGTGTTGAACAGCGCGTTCCAGAAGTAGTCGTCGGCCAGCAACTCGGCGTAGTTGGCCAGTCCCACCCACTCGCGGGCCGGGTCCAGCAGGTTCCAGTCGGTGAGGGAGACGTAGGCGGTGTACAGCAGCGGGAACATGCCCACCACCCCGAACAGCAGGAAGAACGGGGCGATGTAAAGGTACGGCGAGCCCTTGACGTCGAGCTGGTAGGCCCAGCGGCGCCGGGGCCCTGATCTGACGGGGGTCACAATCGGGGCTCCTCGGGGGAGGCGGAGGTCACGGTCGGCTCCTCGGAGAGACGGAGGCCACGGTCGGCTCCTCGGGGGAGACGGGGGGCACGGTCGGCTCCCCGGGGGAAGGGGTGCGACGGCGGGCCCTGACCGCCCGCCGTCGCCCGGCTCTCACGGATCGATGCGCGTCACTTGCTGATGCGCTCGACGTCCCCGAGCATCTGCGTCCACGCCTCGGCGCCGTCCTGCTTGCCCTCCTCCACACGGTTGATCGAGTCGCGGATGGCGGTCTGGATGTCGCCGGCCCTCGGGCCCTGGTACTGCGGCTTGAGGTTGCGGGCGGCGGTGGTGAAGATCTGCCCGATCGGCGCGTCGTTGAAGAACTCGTGCTTGAGCCCGGTCACCTCGGGCTTGTCGTAGGTGGCGACGGTGGAGGGCAGGATGCCGTGCTTGGTGAACACCTCGATCTGCTGTTCGGGCGCCGTCAGCCAGGTGATCAGCGCCACGGCCTCCTTCAGGTGCTTGCTCTGGGCGGGGACGGTCAGGTAGGAGCCGCCCCAGTTGCCGCCGCCGCCGGGGATGGCGGTCACGTCCCACTGCCCGGCGAAGGCCTTGCCCTGGTCCTGGATCTTGGCGAGCATCCAGGCGGGGCAGGCGATGGTGGCGAACTGGCTCTTGGCGAAGCCGGTGTTCCAGGCGGGTGAGCTGCCGACGAGCTTGGCCGACTGACCGTCGGCCACGGCCTTGAGCACCTCGTCGTAGGCCGAGCGGACGGCCGGGTTGGTGGCGACCACGACGTTGTCCTGGGTGTCGTAGTAGCCGGTCTCGGCCTGGCCGATCATCGCGTTGAACACCTGAGGGCCGCCGTCGAAGAACGCGGCGCCTTCGGGCTTCTTGGCGGTGTAGCGCTTGCCGGTCTCGAAGTAGGACGCCCAGTCGGGCCAGAGCTTGGCGACCTCGTCACGGTCGGTGGGCAGCCCGGCCTTCTCGAACAGGTCGCGGCGGTAGCACATGGCCAGGCCGCCGACGTCGGTGCCGTAGCCGATCTGGGCCCCCGACTTGGCCAGCGACGCCTCCCACTTCCACGGCAGCCAGCGGTCCTTGAGCTGGTCGGCGCCGTGCTGGCGCAGGTCGGCGAAGTGCTGGGGCTGGTTCCTGAACTGGGCGACGAAGCCGGTGTCGATCGCCTCGATGTCGGCGGTGCCGCTGCCGGTGGCCAGGTGCGCCGCGAGGTTGCGGTGGTGGTCGTTGTACGCCGACGTCCTCTCGACGATCTTGATGTTGGGGTGGGCGGCCTCGTACTTGGCGTAGAGCTCCTTGAAGCCCATGTTCCCGAACAGGTTGAGGGCCAGGGTGACCTTGCCGTCGGTCGGCGTGGAGCCGGTGGAGGGGGAGCCGCCGCAACCGGCGGCGAGCATGCCGATGGCCAGCACTCCTGCGGCGAGACTGATTCGTCCAGCAGACACCTGGGACTCCTTCGAAGGGAGAGGAAGGGTGACTGCGAGATGCGATGAGAAGGCCGAGCCCCGCGGCAACGGTGCGGCATCAGCCTGTCAGTGGGCCATTCCACAGAACGCCACCCCCTTCCGTCAAGTCACAGAAACGTCACGCGATGGAAATCTGTGGCATTGGGTTGACATGGTGTTGGCCCTCACATAACTTCCATGCAACCGGTTACATGAAACCGGTTTCAGCGAGATGCGATAACGTACGCCCGTGGCAACGATTCGAGAGCTGGCGCGCCTTTGCGGGGTGTCGTCGGCGACTGTCTCCCGCGTGTTCAACAACCCCGAGGTGGTGAACGCCCAGACCCGCGAGCTCATTCTCAGCACCGCGGCACGCATCGGATACCTGCCCAACGAGTCGGCCCGCACCTTGGCCACCAAGAGGTCCCACATGGTCGGCCTGATCTGGGACACCGACCACCGCCGCCCCGGCTGGCGGCACCCGTTCTTCCAGGAGATCCTCATCGGGCTGAAGACCGCGCTGAGTGAGCGCGGCTACCACCTGCTCATGCTCGCCACCAGCGAGGACGGCACGCCCGACAGCTTTCTCCGCGCCGTGCGCAGGCACAACCTCGACGGCGTGGTCTTCATAGACAACGGCAGGGCCGACCCCTCGCTCCAGCCGCTGGCGGCGTCGGAGGTGCCGTGCGTCTCCCTCGACCGGCCCGTCCAGGGGCCGTGGACCACCTACGTGACCTCCGACAACGTGGGCGGGGCGCGCGAGGCGGTCCGCCACCTGCACGCGACCGGGCGCCGGGGCATCGCCACCATCACCGGTCCGGCCCGCACCAGGCCGGGCGCGGAGCGGCTGCGCGGCTACCTGGAGGAGCTGGCCGCGCTCGGCCTGGCGCACCGGCCGGAGCTGGTCGTCGAGGGCGACTTCTACCTGTCGAGTGGTTACGCCGCGATGCGTGCCCTGCTGGAGCTGGAGGAGCCGCCCGACGCGGTGTTCGCCGCGGGCGACGAGATGGCGATCGGCGCGCTGCGGGCCGTGACCGAGGCGGGGTTGAAGGTGCCCGAGGACATCGCGCTGGTCGGGTTCGACGACATCGAGCTGGCCGCGCTGGTGCCGCCGGGGCTGACGACGCTGGCCCAGGACAAGGCGGGCTTCGGTACGGCGGCGGCCGCGGCGGTCATCACGATGATCAACGAAGGCGTCACCCCTCTCCCGCGGATCCTGCCCACCTCGCTGGTCGTCCGCGGCTCCACCGGATAGACCCGGCCCGCGGTTCGAACCGCGGCTGCTTATCTTGTCCTCTTGTCCTCTTGTCCTCATCGACCGCTGTCGTCGGCGACGGGGGTCGTAGTCGCGACCCTTGCCGTGCGGCAGCCACGTACAGCGAAAGGGGCGGACGGCACCACATCACGGTGGCCATGAACACCGCTCGATCGAGGTCACCGAGGTCAAGGCTCCCGCCAACCGCTACGAGGTCGGCTACAGCGCCGAGCCGGCCGACAACGCCAGCGCGGTGCTCGACCCCGAAGAACTCTCCGACTGGTCGCCTCACTGGTCTACGTCGGTGCGCCGGTCAAGATGCGTTTTGAGCTGTCGCGCCCCGGTCTCGATCATTTCGCGAAGACGATGTCAGAGGGGACGCCGCCTGGAAAGCGGAATTGGATTGGTTTGTATCCCGTCGAATATCTTGAAGGATCCCCCAGCGCCTTCGGCTTCATGATCGACGACACGGGTTTCCTTACCAGTTACGGCCTCGCCTGGGTCCCGAACGGTGATCCGTACGACATCGACGGACCTGGCATCTACCACCACATCGACGGCCCCTGGTACGTCTGGGAGATCAGCGACTGGTAGGTGGCCCGTCCTCTCGGGCACAAAAAAGCCCAGGTCAGGCATGGTCGCCGAAGCCTGGGCCCTGATTGTTCTCGGGTCCGTCCTGACCTCGCATGCTCAAGATCCAACGATGGCCACCGGAAAGGGTTCCGCCCGGCTCGCCGAGAAGATCGGGCGGATCGGAGAGCGGGAGTTCGAGGCCTCGTAGCGCGATGTGCACCGCGACGGAGCCGCACGGCCAGGGTGAGCGATCTACGCCTCTGCCCAGACCCCGAGTTCGTTCCCGCTCGGATCGGTGAAGTGGAAGCGGCGTCCACCGGGAAACTCGTACGGCCCGTTCACCACCTGGCCGCCCGCGTTGATCACTGCCTTCACGGACCGGTCCAAGTCGGTGGAGTAGAGCAGCACGAGTGGGCCGCCCGCCCGTACCTCCTGGCCCGCACGGAGACCACCCACTTCAGGTGCGGTTTCGCCCTGCGGGCTCTGGATGCCGGCGTACTCGGGCCCGTAATCGGTGAATCGCCAGCCGAAGGCTTCGGCGTAGAAGCGCTTGGCCTGCTCAAGGTCGGTGACGGTGAGTTCCACGTAGTCGATGGCATGGTGTCGACGTGCAGAAGGATGAGTCATGCGCCGCATTATCCGCGCCGGGTACGACATTCCGCGCCGAAGCGCGGCCCCCGTCGCGGAGCGGCGACACGCGGGGTTGCTGTACGGCCCAGGGGCGGGCAGGCCGTACAGCGGTTCGCGCAGCGGCCCTGCCGTACGAGAGCACGCGGCACAGGCCCGCCCCCTGAGAGGAGCGGGCCCGCGAAGCCGCCTCGCTCAGTGCTTCCCGACGAAGAATCGAGGGGTTCGATCCTTCCAGGGCATGGCCTGTTCCAGTTGGGCGGCGATCCTGAAAAGCAGGTCTTCCCGGCCGTAGGAAGCGATGATCTGCACCCCTATCGGTAGCCCGCTGTCGCTGTGGCCCAGCGGCAGGCTGATCACGGGCTGACCGGAGACGTTGAACACCATGGTGAACGGGCCGTAATCGAAGATCGAGGTCAGCCAGCTCGTCAGGGTGTGACCGGGGTCGTCGTACCGCAGGGTGCCGTGAGGCGCCGGGAGCCGGCTGCGAGCAGCCGGCGGCCATCGTCAGCACGGTGAGCACCCCGAGGGCGGCACGTAACATGCCGGACACCATAGATCTCTCGTCCGACATTGAAGAGGCGATGCCCGGGGACCACTCGGAAGGAGCATGGTCCTCAACGAGGATGGTCGTGGTTCGAGCCGGCCGCGGTGACATCTCTGGGTGAGATACGTGCGGGATGCGCCGCCGACGAGAGAGTCGCTTGCTGGGCCGGCGCCTCCTGCTTTACGGGTGAACGTAGACACGTTGAGCAACTAACTGTGTGGTGAAAAATGGCGCAAGATAGCAGGTGGTGCACTGCCGCACTTTTGTAACTGTTTTACTCTATGATCAGGTTCGACATGTCTGTTTCTCGTCGAGGAGTGAACCATAGATGGAGGAGTGGATCGATGAGCCGATTGTGAGTCCGGTCGTTTCCGAACCGGACCGACAGAAGATCATCGGCATGCCCTTCCTCCTGCGCGGCTCCTCCGACCTTTCCTTACGAACAAGGCGCTTTCTTATCGTCAACGGATCCATCGCCGGAGTGGTCGGAGCCTTTCTGGCCGGTGTGGCCATCCAATCCGATTCGGAATCCGCGGCCTTTGTGTCTGTTCTGGCTTTTATCGTCGCCGGCCTCTTTGGCAACGCTGGACGCCTCAACCGCACCACGCGACTGCAACATCTCTATGGGGACTGCTACATATTTCCAGCGGATCTGGACGAAGACGCTCTAGGTCTGATCCGTCGTGCGCGGAGAGCTATTGAGAGCGTGTCCGCATCCAGAGTGAATCGCTTGGGACTGCTTGACGACATAGCCAACGATGTCGTCCTTCCGGAAAAAATCTGGGACATCGCCTGCCTTCTCCGCACCCAGGCGGCGTTACGGGCGGAGCAGGACGAGGCGATGAGCGAGATGATGACGCCCGAGCTGGCGGCGGTCATCGCCCCGCAGCGGGAAGCCCTGAATCGCTCGGTGGCGGCAGTCACCAAGCAGGTTGTTGAACTCGAAGATTATGCCGATCGCGTCCAGGAGGCCGACGCGGCGCTTCGGGCTCATGAGCTGCTGGAGAGCAACGACAAGTATCGAGACCTCTTGGCTCGGACTGACGATGCCCAGGGCCTCCAGAGTCTCACCGAACACGTCAGTGTTCTCGAAAGCACGCTCGCCAAAAATCTGCGAGACGCGATTGACGCAGGCCAGACATTGGCAACCTAGGGAGGCGTCACCGCAGTATGAATCAATACATGTGCCCTTCCCTCATAACTGGATGATCTGGTTGCCGCAGTCCGCCGCCACCCACATCCGGCCGTCCCCGGCAATCACATGTCGTCTGAGGTTCGACGCCGGGTGAAGAGCGTCGGCCTGCCGCGGGATGTCGCGGAGACTCAGTAGCGGACGCCGCTCTGCGACAGTGGCGGGTACACGGTGGACGTCTCACCGTCGACGGTGGTCCCCGCGAACTGCAGCATCGCCCGCAGCGCGCCGTGCATCGGTGCCGGGTAGTTCAGGGTCGGGGCCGATACCTCGTCCAGCGTGTGGAGGTGTCCGGGGGTGAGCGTCACCTCCAGAGCGGCGAGGTTGTCGTCAAGGTGCTCCACGCGCCGGGCGCCGAGGATGGGCACCACGGTGCCTTCGCGGGCGCGCAGCCAGGCCAGCGACACCGCCGCGGACGTGGTTCCGAGCTCGTCGGCGATGGAGGCGACGGTGTCGATGACCGTGAACTCGTCCTCGCTGGGGCCACCGACGAAGGTGGTGCGGGCGGAGTCGGTGACCTGGGTGTCGCGCCGGTACTTGCCGGACAGGAAGCCGTTCTTCAGCGGGCTCCAGGGAACCAGTGCCATGCCCTGATCGAGCGCGAGCGGGGCGAGTTCGCCCTCGACGGTGCGCGCCAGCAGCGAGTACTCGACCTGCAGCGCGATCAGCGGGGTCCAGCCCCTCAGGAGCGCCATGGTCTGGGCCTGGGCCGTGACCCAGGCCGGCGTGTTGGAGAAGCCGATGTAGCGGATCTTTCCGGCCCGGACCAGATCGTCGAGGGTGCGCAGCGTTTCCTCGATCGGTGTGTGCCGGTCCCAGTTGTGCAGCCAGTACAGGTCCAGGTAGTCGGTGCGCATGCGGCGCAGGCTCTCTTCGAGCTGGGCGACGATCGACGAGCGGCCCGCGCCGCCACCGTTGGGATCGCCGGGGAAGAGGTTGGTGAAGAACTTCGACGCCAGCACCACATGCCGGCGCCGTCCGGGACGGGCGGCGAAGAAGTCGCCAAGGATCTTCTCCGAGTGGCCATTGGTGTAGAAGTTCGAGGTGTCGATGAAGTTCCCGCCGCGGTCCAGGTAGGTCGTCAGGATCTTCTCCGACTCCTCGACACTGCACCCGGCGCCTCCGGGATCCTCTCCGAAGGTCATCGCGCCAAGGGCGAACGGGCTGACCCGCAACCCCGATCGGCCGAGGGTGACGTAGTGATCGAGTGGCATGAATATGGCTCCAGCGTGTGTCGGGATGGTCATCCCATCGAAGCGCGAGCCACGTGGTCCGTGGTAGACCGATCCGCGCTGGGTCTTGCACGATCCTCCCGACTTCGCCGCGCTGCTCGCCGTTACGAGAGGTGCGTCAGATCCAGCACCCCGACCGTCTCGCCTTCACTCTTCTCTCCTGTGAGCTGGAATCCGAGCTTCCGGTAGAAGTCCTCGGGCCCGCCCTCTCCCGGCTCCCACGTGACGTACATCCGCGTGCCGCCGCGGCGCCTGAGCTCGGCGGCCACCGATTCGACGGCGAAGCGGCCGATGCCGCGCCCCTGTGCGTCGGGTATCACGTTGAGGCGCCACAGGCCGGATCGGAAGTCGACCCCCTCACCGTTCCAGTCGATGTCGAGGAAGGCCATGAGGAAGCCCACGGGAAGATCGCCGTCGAGGATGAGGCGCGGCCAGGCCACCTTCGGGTGGACGTAGGCCTCGGCCAGCGACTTCACCACCGGCGAGACGAAGCGCTCCTGGTCGGGACGGACTTTCACCGCGATGGCGGCCTCGATGTTGGCGGGGGTGATGGGGGCGAGCCGGAGGTTTCGCGTCATACGAGAACCATATGAGTTGGATCATGTACGGCCCGTGCGGTCGGAGCCCCGCCTGCGCGGGGGTGACCCGGGAGCACCTTTTGTCGGTGGCCGTGTCTACCGTGGGTGGGCACAGGAGGCCGGCGTGAGTAAGGGGAGACCATGACCACACTTGAGGGCCGGCCGAACACCGCGCTCCTCGTCGTCGACGTGCAGAACGGTGTCGTCGAGGGGGCTCACGAGCGCGACGTGGTCGTCGCGAACATCGGCGGTCTTGTCGAGAGGGCTCGGCGGGAGGGAGTCCCCGTCGTCTGGGTCCAGCACTCGGACGAGGAGCTCGTGAAGGGGAGCGACAACTGGCGGATCGTCCCGGAGCTGACCCCGGACGACGCCGAGCCGCTTGTCGGGAAGAACTACGGTGACTCCTTCGAGGACACCACCCTGGAGACCGTGCTGTCGGGCCTCGGCGCCGGGCGACTCGTCCTCGTCGGAGCGCAGACCGACGTGTGCGTCCGCTCGACGCTCCACGGAGCGTTCGTCAGGGGGTACGACGTGATCCTTGTCAGCGACGCCCACACCACGGAGGACCAGACGGCATGGGGGGCGCCGCCGCCGGACCAGGTCATCGCGCACACGAACCTGTACTGGACCCACCAGGCGGCGCCGGGGCGGACGGCCGGGACGGTCGAGACCAAGGACGTCGACTTCGGCGGCACATCCTGAAGGACGGCACATCCTGAAGGACGGCACACCCTGAAAGCGGCACACCCTGAAGGGCGACAGGGTCCGAAAAAGGAGCACGCGAGACGCCGGACGAGCACACCCGCGGCACGGCGGAACCCCCGGGTCCCGCGGGCGGGAAACTCACCGGCGGGGACCCGGGATCAATGGACGTACGAAAGCGTGCCTGCCGATCGGCGGTGACCGAGCGTGAAAAGAACGACGAGCATGGAAAGAGCGGTCACTGACGTTTGACGGCCACCACGTTGTACGGGGTCGTCGGGGTGGGGGGCGTGGTGAAGCGGGCGTTGGGGAGATAGAGGCGGTCGCGGAAGGAGGCGACGGTGGTGGGGACGTCGAAGCGGCCGTCCACGAGTTTGCGGACCACCTTCCCGGATGTGGCGTCGCGGCTGAGGGAGAGGGAGGTCAAGGTGTTCAGGCGGTTCTGCACGACGTAGAGGGTGCGGCCCTCCAGCAGCAGGCCGTCACCGTTGGCCAGTGACTCGGTGCCGATGTCCACCAGGGTGGCGACGCCGGTCGAGGGGTCGACGCGGAACAGCTTGCCGGTGTTGGACTGGACGACGAGCAGGGCCCTGCGGTCGGGGGTCTGGGCGATGCCGTTGGCGTTGTTGCCGGTCGTGTAGACGATGTCCCCGCTCAGCGGCACCTTCACCGCCTCGTCCGGCAGCGCTCCCCCGCGCCCGAACGGCAGCTTGTACAGCACGGGGTTGGCCGAGTCGGTGAAGTACGCCGCGTCCCGGGTGAGCACGACGTCGTTGACGAACGCGGTGCCGGTGGCGAGCTGGTAGCTCGCGAGTACCTTGCCGCTCCGGGTGTCGATCACGCGGGCGTTGCCGCCGGTGCCGCCGGCGACGAACAGCCTGTCGCGCGTGTCGACCTTGAGGCCGAGCGACGGGGTGCCCGGTCCCGGATTGATGATCCGGCCCTGGCCTGTGCGCAGGTCGGCCCGGTAGATCGCGCCGGTCCCGCGCGAGCCGAAGTACGCGGCCTGGTTCGGGCCGATGGCGATCCCCTCGGGCTGGAAGCCGTCCGGGAGGGAGAATTCGGTGGGGTAGGCCGGTTTTTCGAAGGAGGTCGTGGACGCGTCGGCCCCGGATCCGGTCTCGGCCGCCACTGCGGGCGGGGCTCCCACGAGTACGGCCAGGAACCCTGCTACGAGAAATGTCACCTTCATCGAGGAACATCCCATCTGTCGCGAGTGCGATGGTCTACCGAAATGCCCGCCTGGGCATGGATTCAACGTATGACGATCGGTTGTAGTGCTCCCGTAAAGCGCGTCCGTCTGGCCGACGGCCGGTGCGGCTCCGGTGCGGGCGCCGTTCACGGAGCGGGTCTCGTCCAGATGAGGGAGCGGCGCCGGAGCGGGTGGCGGCGAGTCGGCCGGTCGTGAACGCCGTGGTCCGCCGAGGCCGGATACGCCGCACCCGTTGAGCCGGGTGATCGGCGATTCGCGCGAGAAACCCGCGGTTCCGGGCCGTTTCTTACGGTCCGTCTCCCCGATGCGAGGAGCCCTGGGGACGAGGGAGGGTTCTGCGATGAGAGGAGCCCTGGGGACGAGAGAATTCTGCCGTCCTCCTGCCCATTTTGTTGGCATCGTACGCTCTATCCGCGGCAGCGGTGACGGCCTTTTCGTGGAGCGCCGCCGATACGGACCACAGGGATACGCCGATTCGTTACACCCGCTTCTCCGGGCGCTTTATTCACCGTGCGTCACCTCCAAGGCGTATCCGAGAGGGCAATAGCGTCTTTATTGTTGACCGAATCGATTCGGATATCCCTATAAACTCCTCCGAGTGGATCGGTCCTTGCCGAATGGAATGCGCGCGGTAAAGGATTGGGCGAGAAATCCACGGTCATCAGGGACCGTGGTTCGGCCGGCGCCCACGGCGCTGTTTGGGGACCTCTCATGCCAGCGACTCGCCCCGCATTTCCCGACAGCACGACGCCTGAGTTTCAGGCCGAAGCGCTCGCGGAGGCCAATGCCTTCCGGGCCAAACACCACGCGCCGCCCCTGGTCCTGGACCCCGAGCTCAACGCGTACGCCCAGTCGCGAGCCGTTTCCCGTTCCGAGCAGGAGGAACTCCACGCCGGTCACACCGGTCTGCGCCAGGGGACGGGCGAGAACATCTTCTGGGGTGGCGGTTCCGAAGCCCTGCCGGGATCGGACGCGGTCAAGAGCTGGTACAGCGAGATCGACGCCTACGACTTCGCCGCGGCCCGGTTCAGTGGCGCCAGCGGCCACTTCACGCAGCTCGTCTGGAAGGGCAGCACGAAGGTCGGTATCGGGCGGGCGTCGGGCCAGGGAAGCGACTACTTCGAAACGTACATCGTCTTCGTCTTCGAGCCCCCGGGAAACATGGAAGGCGATTTCGCGGAGAACGTTCTTCCCGCCTGAGACGTCCGAACCGTTTGAACTGACCGAACCGCCTGAATTTTCCGAACTTCCCGAACGAGCGCCTCCCGGTTAATCCGGAGCAAACCAAGGTGTCGGTGTCGCCCATGCAGTACCCGGGGTGGCACCGGCACCGTTGCGGCGCCCTTAACCGGTAATTCCTTCGTTTGAAAAGGCGCGACATAT
This sequence comes from Streptosporangium sp. G11, assembly GCF_051192615.1. Taxonomy (NCBI): domain Bacteria; kingdom Bacillati; phylum Actinomycetota; class Actinomycetes; order Streptosporangiales; family Streptosporangiaceae; genus Streptosporangium; species Streptosporangium sp. G11. The sequence goes on along the minus strand of NZ_JBPJUQ010000029.1, from coordinate 84,743 downwards.
CGCCCTTTCCCTATCGGTGCCGCCGGGCCGCGGAGGGCTTCACCCTCGCCGAGGGTCACGTCCAGCGGGATGTTCGGCCTGAGGGGTTCCCGGTTCGTTCTCCCGCGGTCCTTGGATAGCGTCGAGGTCATGCGGCTTCATGTGGGATGCGCGATGTGGACTCTCAAGTCATGGCAGGGGCGTTTCCTGCCTCATCCGCTCCCTCCCGGGGAGCGCCTGCGGTCCTACGCGACCTGGTGCAACGCGGTGGAGGGCAACACGACGTTCTACGCGACACCGGCGAGGAGCACGGTGGAGTCGTGGGCGCGGCAGACCGCCCCGGACTTCCGCCTGGTGGTCAAGCTGCCCAAGACGATCACGCACGAGGGCCGTCTCACCGGCGTCGACGAGGAGGTCCGATCGTTCCTGGAGACGATCGAGCCGCTGGGACCGCGTGCCCACGCCCTCTGGATCCAGCTGCCGGGGTCGTTCGCTCCGACCGACCTCGGCACCCTGGCCGGGTTTCTCCGCAGGCTCCCCCGGTCGCACAGGTACGCCGTCGAAGTCCGCCACCGCGCGTTCTTCGACGACGAGCGATCCGTGCGGCTTCTCGAAGGGGTGCTCGCCGGCGTCGGGGCCGAGTGGGTGCCCTTCGACACCACCACCCTCTTCCGGAGTCCTCCGACCAGCGACACCGAACGAGAGGCGTGGTCGAAGAAACCGCGCATGCCGCGCCGGTCGGTCGCCCTCACCGATCGTCCGATCGTCCGCTACCTCGGCCGGGACGACACGGCGAGCACGATCGAGGGCTGGCGGCACTGGATCGGCACGGTCACCGAGTGGCTGCGCGAGGGCCGCTCGCCGACCGTGTTCATCCACACCCCCGACAACGCCGAAGCGCCGATGCTCGCCCGTCGTTTTCACGACGACGTCCGGGCCCGGCTGCCGGGGATCGAGCCACTGCCCGAGCCCATGCCCACCGAGCCGCTGACACTCTTCTGACCGCGGCGCCTCCCGTCGGCGGCCGGGATCCTCGGGGAGGTACGGGCGGAGGTGGCCCCGCGGAAGAGGGTGATCATCGGGGGGCCGCATCCCGGGTCGTTCTCGTACGTGGCGGTGAGTTCGATCATCCGCGCCGCGTGTGGCCGGGCCGGACCGGGCCGAGCCGATCGCGGCGGTGGTCAGGTGGCTTCAAGCCGGGCCGGTCGCGGCGGTGGTCAGGTGGTTTCGGGCTGGGCCGTCGGCGTGGCGGGGGTCGCGTCCAGGGGGCCGGTGTCCGGCCTGGGCTGCCGCAGCACGATGAGCGCGACGGTGAAGGCGGCCAGGAGCAGGGCGGCGGCGATGCCGAAGGCCAGGTGGTAGCCGTCGGTCAGCGCGACCGCCCCGGACTCTCCCGCGGACAGCAGTTCCTCGGTGCGCCAGGCGGCCAGCGTGGACAGTACCGCGACGCCGACGGCCATGCCGATCTGCTGGGTGGTGTTGAACAGCCCGGACGCCAGGCCCGCGTCGTCGGCCCTGGCGCCGGACATGCCGAGCGTGGTCAGTGCCGGAAGCACCAGCCCGCCACCCGCGATGAGCAGCATCACCGGGAGCAGGTCGGTGACGTAGTTCGCGTCCACCGGTACGCGGGTGAGCCAGCCCATCGCCCCGAACAGGAGCACCAGACCGGTCAGCAGGACGGCGCGCTCACCGAAGCGGGTGTTGAGCCGGGCGGAGAGGAACAGGGACACGCCGCCGATGGCCACCGCCGCGGGAAGCATCGCCAGGCCGGTGTCGAGCGCGCCGTAGCCGAGGACCTTCTGCATGTAGAGCGCGACGAGGATCTGGAAGGCGAACATGGCCGACAGCGTCAGGATCTGGACCAGGTTGGCGCCCGATACGTTGCGCGAGCGGAAGATCCGCAGCGGCATCAGCGGGGTCCTGGTGGTCGCCTGGCGGATGACGAACGCGACCAGCAGAGCGAGTGACACCGCGCCGAGGCCCAGGGTGTGCGCCGCGAGCCAGCCGTACTCCTCGATCTTGATCACGGTGTAGATGCCCAGCATCAGGCCGCCGGTGACCAGCACGGCGCCGATGACGTCGGCCCCGGCGGCGAGCCCGATCCCGCGCTCGCCGGGCAGTGCCCAGATCGCCAGCGCGATCGTGGCCAGCCCGATCGGCAGGTTGATGAAGAAGATCCAGTGCCAGCTGAGCGCGTCGGTGAGGACCCCGCCCAGGACCTGGCCGATCGAGGCCCCGGCGGCACCGGTGAAGCTGAAGACGCCGATCGCCTTCGCGCGTTCCCCGGGTTCGGCGAACAGCGTGACCAGGATGCCCAGCACGACCGCGGAGGCCATGGCGCTGCCGACGCCCTGCAGGAACCGGGCGGTGATCAGCATGCCGGGCCCGGTGGCCATTCCGGCCAGCAGCGACGCGGCGGTGAAGACCACGTTCCCCGCCAGGAACATGGTCTTGCGGCCGATGAGGTCGCCGAGCCGACCGGCCAGGAGGAGCAGCCCGCCGAAGGCGATCAGGTAGGCGTTGACGGTCCAGCTGAGCTCGGCGGGCGAGAAGCCCAGATCCGCCTGGATGGCCGGCATCGCCACGGTCACGATGCTGCCGTCCAGGATCGTCATCAACATCGCGGCGGACAGCACGATGAGCGCCAGCCAGCGCGACGGGGAGGTGCCGGTGCGGGGTGATCGAGGGGAGTGTGCGGTGTGCGGCATGGCCGTCTCCTGTTCGAAGGGGAACAGTAACGACCGTAGCAGATAGTTTTGTTGTAGACGATCCTCTATGGATTTACTTTGTGCGCTGCCGTGCCCGCCTGATCCCCTGCGGCGCCTCGGTGGGGGTGGCCAGATGTCCCGTCACCAGGCGGTTCATGGCCCGGACGAGCACCTCGGCCTCGTCTTCGGGCAGCGCGCCCAGTGCTGCCCGGTGCACGCCGTCGGCGATCTCCTGGCTCCGGCGCGCGACCTTCGCGCCCTTCTCGGTGACCGCGATGATCCGGGCGCGCCGATCCGTGCTGGACGGGCGGCGCTCGGCGAGCCCCGCCTTCTCCAGGGCGTCGACCGTGACCACCATCGTGGTCTTGTCCATGTCGCCCAGCTCGGCGAGCTGGATCTGCGTGCGCTCCTCCTCCAGGGCGTGGACCAGCACGCAGTGCATGCGTGCTGTCAGCCCGATCTCGGCGAGCGCCGCCGCCATCCGGGTTCTCAGGACATGGCCGGCGTGGTCCAGCAGGAACGACAGATCCGGCTCGGTACGGGCAGGTGCCATGGCGGTCATGTTCTCCACCATAGCCAACCGGTACCGTTCTGGATTATCTACAAGCGGAAGCACTTGGCGGGCCCCGGAGCCTGCCCGATTCGTCCGTGGCGTGGCCACCGCCGGGTCATCCGAGCGGTGCGACGGTTGACCCCGCGTTCGTTCATGGCCCCCGCGTTCGTTCGCGGCCCCGCGTGCGCTCAGTTGAACGCGGAGCGTATGACGCGCCCGACCGCGGGGGTGTGGTCCAGCTCCGCTCTGATGTCCGCGAGGGTCTGGGCGGCCAGGGCCTGATGGAACGCCTCTTCCGCACGACGCATGGCCGTCTTGACGGGGCATGCGCCATCAGGTGGCGGTGAGAGCTCGCCGATCTTGCCGCAGCAACGGATCTCGGCGCAGTGAAAGAGGCGTGTGTCACCCTCGATGGCTTCGACCACATCGAGGAGTGTGATGTCGCTGAGTGGCCTGGCCAGGCGGAAGCCTCCGCGCGGCCCGGGGACGGAGGTCAGGAGCCCCGCTCTGGAGAGTTGCTGCAGTTGCTTGATCAGGTAGGGGGCCGGCAGTCCGTGAGCCTCGGCGAGCTGGCCGCTGCCCACGGGGCCACCGCCGATCATGTCCAGGTTGAGGAGTGTATGGAGGGCCCACTCGACACCCTTAGCCATTCTCATAACGTGGACATTACATGTCCCGGACTGGGCCGGGGAGGGCTGGTCGGGCGTCGCCCCCGCTGCCCAGCCGAGCCGGTCGAGCCGTCGACCCGCCGTCCGGCCGAGCCGGTCGAGCCCTCGGTCCCGCCACCCGGCCGAGCCCGTCGACCCTGCTGCCCGACCGGGCCGCCGACCCCGCTCCCGCGTGGCATTCCACCGATCTCGTAAATCTTGACATTAAATATCCAGGATATGTAATGTCCGGGTTGGGCGGCGCAGGCCGCGGTCCACGAGCCGGGAACCTGTCCCGGCGACCGCAGCGGGAACGCGCCCCATCGCCCCGGCGGCGACTTCCGTACCTGCCGTTCGAAAAGGAGAAGCCATGAAGGACATCCTGGTCATCGGTGGTGGTTTCGCCGGTGTGTGGAGCGCGGCAGGAGCCGTTCGCGCCGCGCGTGCGACCGGAGGCGCCGGCGAGGAGTTGCGGGTGACCCTGGTCAGCGGTGGCGACGACCTGGTCATACGCCCGCGTCTGTACGAGGAGGACCCGGAGACCATGCGAGTGCCTCTGGATCGCGTTCTCGGCCCGATCGGCGTACGCCGCCTCACCGCGACCGTGACCGGCATCGACACCGAGGCCCGTACCGTACGTGCCGTCGGGCGGGAAGGCACCGAACTGACCCTGTCCTACGACAGGCTCGTGCTGGCGACCGGCAGCCAGCTGGTACGCCCCACCTTCCCCGGTGCGGAGCACGTCTTCGACATCGACACCCTGCCCGCGGCGGCCGCGCTCGACCACCACCTGCGGCGGCTGCCCCGGCGGGAGCCCTCCGACGGCAGGTACACGGCCGTCGTGGTGGGCGCGGGCTTCACCGGCCTGGAGATCGCCACCGTCCTGGGGGAGCGGATGCGGGCGATCGCCGACGGGCAGGACGCCGGCGAGGCGGTGCGGATCGTTCTTGTCGACCGCGCCGAGGTGCTCGGCCCGGAGCTCGGCCCGGGACCTCGCCCGCACATCGACAGCGCGATCGACGAGCTGAAGATCGAACGGCGTCTGGGCTACACCGTGTCGTCGGCGACCTCCAAGGAGGTCGTTCTCTCGGACGGCGAGATCATCCCCGCGGAGACCGTCATATGGACGGCCGGCATGGCCGCGAGTCCCCTCACGGCCCAGATCCCAGGGGAGCGTGACCGGCTGGGACGGCTGAGCGTCGACACGTACATGCGGGTGAGCGGGGTCCCTGACGTGTACGCGGCCGGTGACACCGCGGTGGCCGCCGCGGAGGACGGGCACCACACGATACAGAGCTGCCAGCACGCCCAGCCGATGGGAAAGTGCGCCGGATACAACGCGGCGGCCGAACTCCTCGGAGCCGCCCCCCTGCCTTTCACCTCCGACCCCTACAGCAACGCCCTGGACCTGGGATCCGCCGGCGCCGTTCTCACGAACGGGTGGGAGCGCACGGTCATGGCGACCGGACCCGAGGCCAAGAGCATGAAGCAGAACATCAACACGATGTGGATCTACCCCGCGGTCGACGACCCGGAGCAGATTCTCACCCAGGCGGGCCGCCTTCTCAACTCCTCGACGGCCGACGAGCGAGCCCTCGCCGCGACCCGCGAGCCGGAGCCCGCCGTCACGGCCCAGGCGCTGAAAGCCTGACCGAAGACGCCCTCGCCCCGGAAAGCGGAGCGAGGGCGTCTCGCGGGCGCCCGTACGCGGATCTCGTCAGGTGGCGTTCTCGTGGTCGGTGAGGACCTCGCGGATCGTGTGCCGCGCGTTCGCCGCGAACACCGGATTCGTGTCCCTGTAGTACGGGAGTGCGATGAGCGCGATGGACAGGGCCCGGCCGCGTCCGCGGGCCCAGGTCGCGTCGTCCACCCGCAGGGCCGTGCGGAAGTCGTCGCGCACCTCGGCCGGGAGAAGGTTCCACGCGACGATCAGGTCGCAGGCGGGGTCTCCCACGCCCGCGCTGCCGAAGTCGATGACGGCGCCGAGCCGTCCCCGGACGAGCAGCAGGTTCCCGGGCATCAGGTCGGAGTGGATCCAGACGGGCGGGCCCGCCCACCCGGGAGTTTCGAGGGCGGCCTCCCACGCCGCGGTCGCCGCGCCGGTGTCGATCGTCCCGCGCAGCTCACCGATCGCGGTGCGCGTCGGAGCGTCCAGCGTCTCCAGCGGCCCGCCCCGGTAGGCGGGCGGCCCGTCCGGGAGGTCGATCCGGCGGAACGCGGCGACGAACGCCGCCAGATCCCTCGCCAGCGGGCCCGGCTCGGTCAGGCGACCGGCGGACGGGCTCTCACCGTCGAGCCAGCGGTAGACCGACCAGGGCAGCGGGTACCCCTCGGCGGGCCTCCCCGCGCCGAGCGGCACGGGAACGGGCACCGGGAGCAGCGGAGCGAGCCTCGGCAGCCACCGCAGGTCCTTCTCGACCTGCGCCGCGGAACCGGTCCTGCGGGGCAGGCGCACGGCCATGTCGTCGCCGAGCCGGTATATGGCGTTGTCGGTGCCGGAGGAGTCGAACGGCTCGACGGGAAGGTCCGCCCAGCGCGGGAACTGCGTGGCGACCAGTCGGCGTACGAGAGGGACGTCGTGCTCCATCTCATCCGCATGCATCCTGCCGGCGCGCATGAGCACCTTCCTGACCCGGGGTGGGACCACCGCATGACACCGGCGACGCGACGGGGCCGAAGGACCGTGCCACGCCTCCCGTCGTACGCCGGCCGACGTTCATCGGACCGGTTTCCGGACGTGCCTGTCAACTCATATACCGATGGAAACGCGCTCTCGCCCGGCGTTCGGCGGCGGTGCGGCCTCCCCTGGGAACCGGTCGGCGCGGTGGCCTCGTGCCCGCCGCCGGTGGGTACCCGCGAGGCGGCCGGAGAGGCGTGACCCGGCCACCGGCGCGCCGCTCGCCGGCCGTCATTCGTGGACGGGAGGGGCGGACGGCGGGGGCGGCCGCATGGTCCGGTACCGGGCGGGCGGCTGGCCGGTGACGCGTTTGAAAGCGTTGCTGAAGGCGCTTTCCGAGGCGTATCCCCACTCGGCGGCCACCGACGCGACCGTGCGGCCACCGGCGCGCAACGTCTCGGCCGCCGACCGGATGCGCCAGTGCAGCAGGTAGTCCAGCGGCGGCAGCCCGACGAGGGTCTTGAAGCGCAGGGCGAAGCTGGAGCGGGACATGTCCACCTCGGCGGCGAGGTCGGCGACCGTCCAGCGACGGGTGGCCTGCTGGTGCATCAGGGTGAGCGCGGCGCCGATCTGCGGGTCGTTCAGCGCCCCCAGCCAGCCCGGGACGTTCTCCTCACCGGCGAGGTGGGCGCGCAGGGCCTGGACGAAGAGGATCTGGGTCAGGTGCTCGATCATCACCGTCGCCCCGAGCGGCTCGGCGGCGGTCTCGTGGGTCAGCATCCCCAGCACCGGCCGCAGGGTCCGAGCCGGATCGCTGTCGGCGGGGATGCGCACGGCCGGGGGCAGGCAGTCGAGCAGCAGCGTCGCGGTCATGTCGTCCAGGGTGATGCTGCCTCCGACGATCACGGTCGGCTCCGCGTCCGACGCGTCGCCGTACCGCACGTTCGTGATGTTGGGAGCACGAAGGTAGACGGCGTGTCCGTCCTCCGGTTCGATGTCCAGGTCACTGGCGACCTCGTACGGCCGCCCGCCCGTGAGCAGGTAGCAGTCGCCCGCCGACAGCCGCAGGGCGGGCATGCCGTCGATGGTGAGCCAGCAGGCACCGGACACGATCGCGCCGATCTTGATGTGCCGGTAGCTCCGGAAGCGCAGCGCCCATCGGCCACCGGCCTCGAAGCGCGAGGAGAGGGCGCTGCCGACGTTCAGCAGGGTCAGGACATCGGACAGGGGGTCCATGGCGGCTCCGGACGATCTCGCATACATATCGGACTCTTTCTTATGGATTGTCCAGATAGTCAGTTATAGCGTTCCAACGCCCCCTCATCTGGAAGGAGTAGGACGATGAAATACGCACAGCTCGGTAGCACCGGAGTCTTCGTCTCCAGCATCTCGCTGGGAGCGATGAGCTTCGGCGGGCGCGGTTCCCAGGTCTGGGAGGCGGTCGGCGCGCTGGATGTGAAGGACACGGACCACCTGGTGGGTACCGCGCTCGATCACGGGGTGAACCTCATCGACACCGCCGACGTGTACGGCGGTGGAGAGTCGGAGGAGCTCCTCGGCCAGGTGCTCGGGGCACGCCGCCGCGACGTGGTGCTGGCCACCAAGATGACCGCGCGGATGGCGGCCGGCCCCAACGACGTCGGCCAGTCCCGGCTGCACATCATGCGGTCGCTGGAGGACAGCCTGCGCAGGCTCCGTACCGACCACATCGACCTCTACCAGATTCACAACATCGACCCGATCACTCCCTTCGAGGAGTCCCTGGCCGCCCTCGACGACGCCGTGCACCAGGGGAAGATCCGCTACATCGGCGCCTCGAACCTGACCGCCTGGCAGGCGATGAAGGCCCTGGGCGTCTCCGAGCGGCGGGGGTGGGCGCGGTTCGCCTCCCTGCAGGCCCAGTACTCGCTCGCGGCACGTGACATCGAACGCGAGATCCTCCCCCTGCTCCAGGACCAGAGGCTCGGCCTGCTGGTCTGGAGCCCGCTGGCCGCCGGTCTGCTGTCCGGGAAGTTCGACCGCACCGGCACGAGCGACGGCGGTGCCCGTCGCAACCGGTTCGAGTTCCCGCCGGTGAACCTGGAGCGCGCCTACGACGTCATCGACGTGCTGCGCGAGGTGGCGGCCCGCCACGAGGTCGGCGTGGCCCGCGTCGCGCTCGCCTGGGTGCTCTCGCGACCCGGCGTGAGCAGCGTCATCATCGGCGCCAAGCGCCCGGAGCAGCTCGCCGAGAACCTCGCCGCCGTCGAGCTGGAGCTCACCGGGCAGGACCTCGCCGAGCTGGACGCCGCCAGCGCGCTCCCGGTCGAGTACCCCGGCTGGATCCAGGCCGACCACTCCGACCGCTTCCCCAGGCAAGGTGCGTGGGAGTTCTCCCCGCGGGGTTGACCCCGGCACGGTGGCAGGGCGTAGAACAGGATCATGAACAGCGACACTCTCGCCGACCGTCTCGCCCTCGGCGTGGAGCAGGGCCGGCTGCCCGACCTCCACGCCGTGGTCGCCGCCCGCCACGGCCGGGTGATCCTTGAGCACTACGGCGAGGGCGAGGATTTCAGGCTGAACGAGCCGCTCGGCCGGGTGCGCTTCACGCCCGACACGCTCCACGACGTCCGCTCGATCACCAAGAGCGTCGTCGGCCTCCTGTACGGCATCGCCCTGGCCGACGGCCGGGTGCCGGAGCCGCGCGAGCCGCTGCTACGACACTTTCCCGAGTATCCGGACCTCGCCGGGGATCCCCGGCGAGCCGCGCTGACGGTCGAGCACGCGCTCACCATGACGCTCGGCCTGGAGTGGGACGAGAGCGCCCCCTACACGAGCGCGGCCAACAGCGAGATCGCGATGGAGCTGGCCCCCGACCGCTACCGCTACATCCTGGGGCAGCGGATCGTGGAGGAGCCCGGCAACCGATGGTCCTACTGCGGCGGCGCCGCGGCGCTGGTGGCGCGGCTCATCGAGAAGGGCACCGGACGGGCGGTGGAGGACTACGCGCGCGCCAGGTTGTTCGAGCCGCTGGGGATCACCCGCTTCGAGTGGTCGACCGGCGAGGACGGGGTGGCCCTGGCCGCCTCCGGGCTGAGGCTCACCCCTCGCGACCTTCTCGCGATCGGGCGGCTCGTGCTCGACGGGGGTGGCGGCGTCGTCCCCTCGTCCTGGCTGAGGACGGCGCTGCACCCGCACGTGCGGATCGACGAGGGGCGCCACTACGGCTACCAGTGGTACTCGGGCGACACGTGGACGGGCGGGTTCGGCAACGGCGGCCAGCGGATCCACGTGGCGCCCGCACTGGACCTGGTGGTCGCCGTCACCGCGGGGCAGTACGACAGGCCCGACCAGTCGACCGCCTCGGTCGTGCTCGACGAGGTGATCCTGGAGGGGATCAGATCCTGAACCGCGTCCGCGGGCGGCATCGACCGCCGGATGCCGCCCACATCCCGGCGCCTCCGGCACCTCCGATGCCTCCGGCGTCGGAACGCGCGGTTGTACGGCTACGAATTCTTCGCCCGTGGCCGCTGCGCGACCGTGTTCCTGACGAACCACAGGACGCTCTGATGAATCGCCACCCCGGCGGAGACGTTGAGCACTCCCAGCGCGGCCGCCATCATCAGTGACCCGTCGAGCCCGATCGCGTCGCCCGCCAGGAGCACGGCGGGCCAGAACACGGCGGCGGCGAGGAGAGAGGCCCGCCACCAGCGCCCGAAGACCAGGCCGAACAGGATCATGGTTGGTATCACGATTCACGCCCTTCGGAATGATCTGCCGACATCTTCATCATGACCTCGCGGCACCGGTTCTAAGCCCGCCGGATCGGTTCGATCGCCGTACCGGCCGGGATTCCGTGGCGGGAGGGCCGCTTTTCGGCTCGGGCGCGTCCCCACGGCTCACCGGCGTCTTCCGGCGTGATCGCCGGTGGTGCGCCCGGGGCGCGAGGAGTGTCCGTACGAGCGGTGAGGGGCTTCGGGAGGTCGTGCCTTGGGAATGCGCGAGCGTCGTTCCGCGCGAGCCTTCGGGCGACGGTCGGCGGGAGCCTCCGGGCGGCGGACGTATACGGGAACGCCCGGCTGAAGGAACCGGTAGAGGTCGAGGGCGTTGTGCAGCGGGACCCTGACGCACCCGTGGGACGCGGGGTAGCGGGGGACGAGGGTGGAACCGTGGATGGCGATGCCGCCGTTGAAGTAGACGGGGTAGAACATCGCCCCCAGAATCCCCGTGGACCAGCCGGTGACCCGCACTCCCACCCGGTAGTCACCGATCGGGGTCGCGGCGAACCCGCAGTGGCCCTTCTCGCAGTACGGCCTGCGGGCACCGGTCGAGATGTGGGTCACCAGCACGGGTTTCCCGCCCCTCCACGCCGTGAGGAGCTGGCGCCGTAGATCGATCTCGGCCCTTTCCCGCTCCCCGTACGTCACCAGGGGCCTGACGCGACGGGGATGCAGGAGGGCCTGCCAGGTCGGCGCGTCGATTCTGTCGACGGGCTTCAACCCGTTGGCCTTCTGGAAGGCCCACACGGCCATTCGCAGAGCGGAATCGTACGTGGGGCTGAGATTTCCCGGGGAGAAACCCAAATCTTTGAGTCTTTTCTTCGCGTTGTGTACTTCGATTCCCCTGCTGCCTGTTCTGAGGGTCGTGAATTGATCCGGAAGGGGGACGTGCCTGGAGTCGGGGGCGGGGTCGGCCACGGCGTGCGAGACGCTGAAGGGGAGGGTCGTGACCAGGGCGAAGACGGTGCTGGTGATCAGGGAGTGTTGAACTGTGCTTCGCATGTGTGACGTCTATCCGCCGACAGACGCGATCAATCCTGTAATGTCACTTGCCAGAGAGTGACACTTATACATCCGCGTACGATCCGAGAACCGTCGCGGAGAGTTTACTCAAAAGAATATGCGCATATTTCCAGACGGCGTTATACGGCGATATCAATAACTGGGCCTTTTTCGACCTCCCCCGTCACGAACAGCGCTCCCCGCCCCGCCGGCTACGGCGTGGCGGCCTCCGGCACGCGTAGGTGTCAGGGCTCAGCTGCGAGCGCGTCCTGGCGCGGCCTGAGCCTGACGTCGACCCGAGAGGGTCAGATCCCGGCTCAAGCCGCCGCGCAGGAGCGGAATCCACGTGGGAGGCGCGTGACGGCGGGGTCGGTCAGGGTGAACGCGTCCGGGGCACCCGGTGCGCCCCAACCGAAGCGGATGGCGTTTGGTCTTCATCTCGCAAGGTGCCCTGTGCTTCTTCGCACACGCGACTCAGCTTCCGAATTGACCAGGAAAAGGAACCTGGAATGGAGGGGGGCAGCACCGGGGGTCACGTTGGTGCGCTCGCGCACGCCCTTGCGCCGCGCGTTGTCCCGTTGCGGGATCGTCAATCGGTCCGGGTGCGGAGGCTCCGCGCCAGGGCGGGGATCATCACCGCCGCAGGGACGAGGTGCAGCCCGAGGAGGGCGGTGGTGGTGGCGGTGTTCGCCCCGGAGAGGAGAGGCGGGACCAGCGAGATCGCGGTCAGCGACACCGCCGTCCACACGAATCGCTTGGCGGGGCGAGCGCTCCAACGAAGAAGAGCGACGGCGATGACGATGCCCACGACCGAGAAGAAGCCGGTCACGACGGCGAACCCGGGCAACGGGATCGTCTCGCCACCGTCGGGGACCTCGAAGTCGACGCCGACGGCCTGGGCAAGCGCAGCGGCGAGGGTGGTGGCCACCATCGCCGCGAGCGTGGCAACGAAGCCGGTGCCGGCGAGCCCGCGGAGTCGGTGGGTGTGGCTGGTCCGGCCCGATGCCGGGCCTGTGACGACCCCGGTGTCATTCATGCTGTTCATGTCATCCTTCATCATTCGGTGACTGGCGTAGGGGTGTGTTGACTGGCATGTGACGGTCCTGGCCCCGGGGGTGACGATGCGCACCCTCGCCGTGCGACGGCCGGGGTTCCGCAGGGCGCGGACGCCGGTGCCGTGGAGCCAGAACCCGGCGTCGCGTCCGAGGACCGGCCCGGGCTCGCCGTCGCGTAGCTCCAGCTGCACCCGCCCGCGGGTGACGACGCCGAACGCGTCGCACCACTCGGCCGCGACCACCGCGACACGCGTGCCACCTCGCAGCGCGAGCGTCCGCACCGGGACTACTCCGTGCCGTCCGCCGGCAGGCGCTCCGGCAGCCCGAGCCGCGGGAACCGGTCGTCGTGGAACGTGACGATCTCGGTGATCACCCCGCCGGTGACGCGCAGGACGTCGATCGTCAGCGGCAGGTACGCACCCTCCTGCTTCCGCCAGAGGTAGAAGGCGACGGCGGGCTGCCGGTTCACGGAGGTGAGGACGGCGCGCAGGTGCTTCATGTCCTCGAAGCCGCTCTCGACCCAGTCGTTCACCACCGCGTCGCGGCCGACGTACAGGCCCGGCGTGGGCGGCATCGAGCAGCGGACGTCGTCCCGCAGCAGTGCGGTGAGCTTGTCGACGTCCGTGGCCACGCTGGCGTCGGTATAGCGGCGCACCAGCTCGCGCGTCCCGGCGTCCTCCTCGCCGCCGGTCCAGTCCTGCCGTTCGGCGGGCAGGTGCTCCCGCATGCCGGCGCGGGCCCGCTGCAGCGCGCTGTTCACGGAGTTGACGGAGTCTCCGAGGAGCTCCGCGACGTCCTTCGCCGGCCAGCCGAGCACGTCCCGCAGGATCAGCACGGCCCGCGGGCGCGGCGCGAGGTGCTGGACCGCGACCAGGTACGCCAGCTCGATCGTCTCCCGCGCGACGGCGACGGCCTCCGGCTCGTCCGCGTCGCCCGCGGGCAGCTCGTCGAGCAGCCGGTCCGGGTAGGGCTGCAGCCACAGCACCTCGCCGCCGGTCGCAGGCTCCGGGCGGCACTTGGCGAGCAGGTCCAGGCAGGCGTTGGTGGCGATCCGGTACAGCCAGGCCCGGAACGTCGACCGCCCCTCGAAGGTCTCCCGCCGCTGCCAGGCACGGAGGAACGTCTCCTGCACGGTGTCCTCGGCGTCCTCGAACGACCCGAGCATCCGGTAGCAGTGCACGTGCAGCTCCCGCCGGTGCCGCTCCGCCAGCCCCGAGAACGCCGGCTCGTCGACCTCGCCCAGCCCGCTCACGCCCAGCTCCTCCAGCCGCGTGTCCGCACTCATCACGTCATCCTTCCGCCTCGTCGTGTCCCGTCATAGGTATGACGGGTGCGGGCGCGACAACTCATCACCAGGGTCGGTCGGCATGGCTGATCCAGTGACGGATCCGGTGGCCGAGCACGACGCGCGGTACGGCGAGGAGGGCGCGGGTCCGCCGGAGTGGGCGCGGGTGCGCGACCGCCTGGCTCGTGCCGGGGTCGCCTGGTTCACGATGACGCGTTGGGCGTGCTCGACGGGGCTCAACGGGGACGCGAGTGGCGGGCCGTCCGGTCGCGGGCGCGGAAGCCGAGCGCCTCGTACAACCGGGCGGGCACCGGATATCCCGCGTCCCCCCGGGGGCGGACGATCGCGGTGACCGCTCCGGCCTCCCCGAGCCGACGCAGCGCGTGCAGGCAGGCCGCGCGGGCCAGCCCCATCCGCCGGAAGTCCGGGTGCGTGCCGACCGGCTCCATCTCCCCGACGCCGTTGGCGTCGTCCAGCCAGATCAGGCAGTACGACACCACGCGGCCGTCCGGGGCCTCGACGACGCAGTCCAGCTCGCGCCGGTAGGGCCACGCGCCCATGACGTTGCGGTAGCTCTCCTCGGTGACCGAGGAGGGGGCGAACGCCGACCGGTGCACGGCCACCCGCGCGGGCACGTCCTCCTCGCCGCGCACGTGGCGCGCGACGAAGCCGGGCGGCAGCTCCGGTTCCGGCAGGTCGCGCAGGTCGCGTGACATGTGCAGCAGGAAGGGCGCGTCCGCGGGCTCCCGCCGGTAACCGTGCCGGGACAGGGTCGCGGCGAGCCGCTGCCCGCCCTCCAGGATGGTCACCCCCAGCTCGTCGCCGGTGGCCACGCCGCGGAACCAGTCGAGCACCTCGTCCGCCAGTTCGGGACGCTCCGGATGCGTGAACAGCTCCAGCTCGCCCGGAGGCATCGCCCATCCCCACGCCAGGGTGTCACCGTCGCGCTCCCACAACGCCGTCGGCCACTCCGCCTCCCGCCCCACGTGCTGGAACCTGCTCCAGGCGAGGCCTCCGATGTGCGGCCGGACGGTGGGACCCCAGGTCGCCCGTACGACTTCCTGCATCTTGCGCAGGTCGGCGGGGCCGGAGTAGGGGCGCATGGTGATGTCGCTCATCGGTCTCGCGTCCTTCCCGTGGCGGTTCCACGGACCGGCCTGGCCCGCACGGCCGGGTCCGGACCCGCCGACCCGCTGGACTGCCGAACGGACGGACCGCCGCACCGCATATTCTTTCGCCGCCCTCCTTCGGACGCATCCGGATATCTACCCTCTCCCCGGGACGAACACGGTCCGTCGCGACCTTCTCACCGCCGCGCGAAGCGCATTGATTCACGTGAAACCTTCGCCGATGTCCCAGGAAGGCTGTCCGGCCCTCCCCGTGCCCGCGAGTCTCCCCGCTCCTATGAACCGGCCCCCGTACGAACCGGTTGCGTACGACTCCGTGCTGATTCGTGCGGCGAGGAGACATAGTGGCGCCCACCGTGGAGCGTCTTAGGGGGTAACCGCAGAGTGGAGGTGATCGTGGACGCCGCAGAGGAGCGACGTTTCCGCGAGTTCGTCTCGGCGCGATCGCCCGCGCTGATGCGCCTGGCCTTCCTGCTGACCGGAGGTGACCAGCACGCGGCGGAGGACCTGCTGCAGACCGCGCTGGCCAGGACGGTCGCCAGGTGGAGCCGGGTGGAGACGCCCGAGGCGTACGTCAGGCAGGCCATGTACCGCCAGCAGGTGTCATGGTGGCGGAAGCGCGGGGAGACCGTGGTCGCCGAGCCGCCGGAGGGAACGGTGGCCGACGGCACGCACGGCGCGGACCTGCGCATCGTCATGCGCAGGGCGCTGGCCCGGCTCACCCCCCGGCAGCGGGCGGTGCTGGTGCTGCGCTACTACGAGGACCTGCCGGAGGCGGAGGTGGCCGGAATCCTCGGCTGCTCGGTCGGCACGGTCCGAAGCACCGCTCACCGTTCCCTGGCACGGCTGCGCGTCCTGGCGCCGGAGCTGCGGGAGCCGTACACGATTTTCGGGGAGGTGGCGACGTGACCATCGACGAGCTGGTGAGGCAGACCCTCAGGGAGTGGTCGGCGGAGGCGGACGTACCGCCTGGGGATCTGGCGGGGGTCGCGCTCCGGCGGCGGCGCAGGAGCCGGTTGCGGACGTTCGCGGTGGTCGCGGGGGCGACCGCGACCGTTATCGCGGCGGCGGTCGCCGTCCCGGCCCTGGTCCGGGGGGAGGCGCCGCTCGGGAACGACGAGCCGGCCATCGCGGTCGTCGCCGAGCCCGATCCGTCCAGGGAGACCGTCGCCGATCCGGACTCCTCGCCGCCGAAGACCCTGGTGGCCGCGGGCGAGGTGGCGGCCTACTCCTACTACACCTGGAAGGAGGAGAAGGTCTCCGCGGATCGGCAGGTCAGGAAGCTGACCTGGAGCCGCTACGACAGGGACAAGGGCGTCTACGAGCCAACCCCGTGGGCGTGGCTCGACGTCGCCAGGGGTGGCGAGGCGGCCGCGTTCCTGGAGGAGGTTCCCGCGCCACGGGTGGGGGTGCTCACCGGGCGCGGTGCGGAGGTTCGCTGGATCGCCCTGGAGCGTCCCGCCTCGGCCGTCCGCTGGTCGCCGGACGCGACCCGGCTGCTGCTCACGAACTACTCCGCCAACCCCGACGAGTCCTACATCCCCGAGGACAACAGCCAGATGGGCATGCCGCCGAGCCGCGTCGGCTTCACCATCGTCGACCTGGACAGCGGCCGGTCCGATTTCCGCGCGGTGGCTTTGGATCCGGACTCACCGCCCAATTCCCGTAACGACTTCCGGTGGAGCGACGACGGCGCCCTGGTCTGGGAGAACACCTCCACCATCCCGGTGAGCAAGAAGTACTACGACCTGGAGGGCAGGGCGCGACCGGCCCCTTCCAAGGAGGCCGAGACGTTCCAGCTGGCCGGGCTCTCACCGGGCGGCACGCGGCTGGCCGTCGACAGCCCCGACCGGAGCGCGGTCGTCGGGATCCGGGACCTGGCCACCGGCAAGACCGTCCCACTCACCCCGGTCTCCGGCTACTGGATCGAGCAGGCCGAGGTGTGGGCGGACGACGAGCGCCTGGTCGTCTGGGCCTGCGAGCAGGAGGGCGCCGACGGTTGCGTGGGTGGCGAGTTCCGCAACCGGCTGCTCCTCGTCGGCCTGAACGGCGGGGAGGGCGTCCCTCTCAGCGGCTTCCGGAAGAACAGCCAGCGAGAGGGCGAATCCTGGGTCCCCGTCTTCACGGCTCGCTGACCCCGCTCCACTCGCGGGCCGCTCACATGGCGAACGTCATGAGAGCGGCCCGCGAGCCGCTCGGACCCGCACCGACCGCTCGCGTGGCGGGTGTCACGAGGGCGGACCACATGCTCGCATGGCGGGTGTCATGAGAGCGGACCGCATGAACTCGCTTGCGTGGCGGGTGTCATGAGAGCGGACCGCGCGAGCCGCTCGACGCGACGGGTGTCACGAACGTCACGAGAGCGGTCCGCGCGGAGTCCGGGTGAGTGGCGGTCGGTCAGCTCAGCCGGATGACGCCCTTGGAAACCTTGATCTTCTTGCGGGCCAGCGGCCGCCTGGCGGGACCCTTGGCCACCGAGCCGTCGGCGATCCGGAATCTGCTGCCGTGGCAGGCGCAGTTGATGGTCCCGCCGCGGATGGTGGAGACAGGGCAGCCCTGGTGCGTGCACTTCGCGCTGAAGGCACGGAAGGTGCCCTTGACCGGCTGGGTGACCACCCATTTGCCGTTGATGATCCGGCCGCCGCCGACGGGAATGCTCTTGGTCTTGGCGAGTATGGGGCCGGCGGCCTCCTCGCTCTCTTCGGAAGCCTCGGCGGGGCGTACCCATGCGGTGGCCGACGCGATCACGGCGGCGGCACCGCCCGCGAGACCTCGGAAGATCATAAAGCGGCGGGTGGGGGCTGGCATGGCGGGCCTCCTGGAAGTGAAGGGATCCGTGAGAGATCACGTGTGTGGTTCATATCACAGGAAAACGAGCCTGTAGCCACGCTTCGCGATCTTTCCCCGCGACGCGCAGGCCGCCACCGTGCCGTACCGCGATGTCCCTGGCGATGGCCAGCCCGAGACCCGCACCGCCCGCGTCCCTGTCCCTTGCCTCGTCCAGCCGGGTGAACCGGTCGAAGACCGCCTCGTGGTGCTCGGCGGGGATGCCCGGCCCGTCGTCTCGCACGTCGAGCACCGCCTCGCCGCCGTCCGTGGCCAGCCGGACGATGACCGCGGAACTCGCGTGGCGTACGGCGTTGTCCACCAGATTGGCCACCAGGCGGCGCAGCTGCCCGGCGGAGCCCAGGACCACGGTGTCGGCCTCCACCTCCAGCGTTACCCTGATCTCCGGCCTGGGCCGAGACCTGGCCGCCTCCTCGGCGGTCACCTGGCCGAGGTCCACCTCCTCGTGACAGATGGGCTCACCGGCGTCCAGGCGGGCGAGCAGGAGGAGGTCGGAGGTGAGCGCCTGGATCCGCTCCACGTCGGTCAGCGCCTCGGCCGCCAGCGGTCCCGGCCGGGCCAGCTCCAGGCGGGTCCGCAGGATGGCCAGCGGGCTGCGGAGCTCGTGGGCCGCGTCGGCGACGAAGCGCTTGTGCCGGCTGACGGCCAGTTCGAGGCGGTCGAGCGTACGGTTCATGGTCTCGGCGAGGCGGGCGATCTCGTCGCGCGACCTGGGTACGGGAACCCGCCGGTGCAGGTCGCTGGCGGTGATGTCGGCCATCTCGGCGCGGATGGCCGAGACCGGTGCCAGCGCCCGGCCGACGGCGAGCCAGGTCAGGGCGGCGACCAGCAGGAGCAGCGCGGGAATGCCGGGAAGCAGCAGGCCGCGCAGGGCCGCCAGGGCGTCCCCCGTGGGCTCCAGCGATGCCCTGGCCTGCACGAACAGCGTGCCGTTCGCGGTGTCCACCGGCATCGTGGCGAGGGCGAAGGAGTCACCCGGCGCCCATCGTGCCATGTCGTCCGGCGCGGGCGCCGCCTCGACCGCCGTGCCCTTCACGGCCACCGCCGCGGGTGACGCCACGCCCTTCTCGCCGGACGACGGGACGGTGACCGGGGCCGGGGCCGGGCCGGGGAGCGTCGGAGCCGGTCGTACCGAGCGTGTGAAGATCTTGACGTCGGGGTCGAGGAGGGCCGGCTCCGTGTGCCGGACGGCCTCGGTCCGCCCTCCGGTGACGGTCACCACGGTGACCGACGGAGCGTCGATCGTCTCCGTGGTGAGCTCCGCGACACCGGTCCGCGCGACGTCGATCGCCGGAACGCCGAGCGTCACCGTGCCGCCCGGAAGCACGTCGGCGGTCGCGCCTGCGAGAACGTCGGCGGTCACGCCGGCGCGGCGGGTGGCCTCGTCGGAGGCGCTCCGCGTCAGGCTTCCCGTCAGCACGCCGACGAGCACCGCCGACGCCACGGCCAGCGCGACCGCGACGATGGCGGTGGCCGCGAGGGTCGCCCGGAGTCGTACCGACAGGCGCGACGCCATCTCAGGCCTCCAACCGGTAGCCGGCGCCGCGCACGGTCACCAGTGACGAGCGGCCGAACGGAGAGTCGATCTTGCGGCGCAGCGCGCTGACGTAGACCTCGATGATGTTCGGGTCGCCGTCGTAGGCGAAGTCCCACGCCTGGGCCAGCAACTCGCTCTTGGAGACTACCTCGCCCTGCCTGCGCGCCAGGCCGTGCAGGACCGCGAACTCCTTGGGGGTGAGGGCGATCTCCACATCACCCCGGCGGCAGCGGAGCCCGGCCGGGTCGACGGTCAGGTCGCCGACCACGATGGACACCGGCCTCGCCCCGCCGCCCCTGCGTACCAGCGCGCGCAGCCGGGCCAGCAGCACCACGTAGGAGAACGGTTTGGACAGGAAGTCGTCCGCGCCCGTGTCCAGGGCCTCGGCCTCGTCGTGCACCCCGTCCTTGGCGGTCAGCATCAGGATCGGCGTCCAGTTCTCCGCGTCGCGGAGCTTGGCGCAGACGGTGTAGCCGTTCATCCGGGGCAGCATGACGTCGAGCACGATCACGTCGTACGGGTTCTCGGTCGCCATCCACAATCCGTCGCGCCCGTCGTACGCGACGTCGACGGCGAACCCCTCGCCTGCCAGCCCCTCCTTCAAAAGATGGGCCAGGCGTTTCTCGTCCTCAACCAGCAGCACGCGCATGCCGTCCAGCCTGCCGTACCCCGCCTAAAGCCAACCTGAAGATGGTTTCCGGCGCCTTCAGCCTGGGTTCAGGGAGCGGGCGAGAACCTGTGGTCCGCAACACCGCACACCGGTCCGCTCACGCTCACCAGTCCGCTTGCCGATTCGTTCACCGATTCGTCTGACAAGGAGAACACCCATGCGTATTCGCATGCTCGCCGCCGCCGTGGTGACCGCTGGAGCCCTGATGGCCACGCTGACCGGAGCCGCCAGCGCCGACACGCCCACTCCCGCCCCCCTGCCCGGGGACAGCGTCGTGCTCGTCGACTGCGAGGGCGGCGGCCAGGTAACCCTGATGACGCGCCGGCTCACCGAGGCCGAGCGCGAGGAGCTGGAGAAGAGTGGAGCCGCTCTCGCGGTGCCCGCCCTCCCCGCCCTGCCGTCCGGGCAGACCGGCGGGTTCGGGAAGACCGAGGCCGGCCGCGTCACGATCGCCGAGGACGTCCTGGCGGTGAGGCCGGGCGAGGAGCCCCCCGCCCCGCCCAAGGACCTCAAGGTCATGACCGCACCCCTTCCCACCGGGGCCGTGAAGCCCGGGGAGCCCGGGGAGCCCGGGGCGACGGTCACGCTCTCCCGGGCCGTGCCCGCTCCCGACGGGGCCGCGGCCACCGAGGTCAGGGTGGAAGGCAAGCTCTCCGAAGGCGGCACGCCCAGCGTCACCTGCGTCAGCAAGGCCGAGGAGGAGTGACGTCGGGGGACGCCCCGAAGAGCCGAGGGGCGCCCCCGCGAAGACCTGCGAACCGGCCGGGCCTCCGTGCGGGAATGGCCCCGGCCGGTTCGCAGCCGGCTCGGAGATGATCCGGATGATCCGGGAAACCCGCGCGGAAACCCCGGCCGGTCCCGGGCCACCGGGCCACCGGGTCACCGGGGGCGACGACCGCGCGGGACCGCTCCGGGGAGTCCGCGCCGTATGGGGGTCGGCGCGGTTCGGTCTCCGGTGAAGGTCCCCGATGAAAGTTCCCGATGAAAGTCCCCGGTGAAGGTCTCCCACCGCACGGTTCTCCGGAGCCGGGAAGCAGGGGGCCGGTTTTCCGGGAGGGGGACAGATCTCGTGCGGGGATCAGTCCTCGGGAGAGCCGGCCCTCACGCGGTGATCAGCTCTCGGGGAAGGACGGGTGCGGGCCCACGGCCCAGTACTCGTACAGGCCGTAGCCGATCTGGTCGTCGTACTCGAAGCGGCCGACCGCGTCGACCATGCCCCACATCTTGGGGGCGTCCTCGGGCAGCGTGTGGGTGACGCCCTGGACCACCGGGCGGGGACCCTGGTACATGCCGTGCTTCCAATCCGATTCCAGGCCATATCCGGTGCCCACCATCAGGTGCACCGGGAGAATCGGGACGCAGCGCAGGTCGAAGGGCTTCCCGCCCGGCGGGGAGAAGGAGATCGTCGCCTCGCGCACCTCCCGGGTGCCGTCCACGTACGTCGGGCGGTACTCGGGACGTCCGAGATACTCCTCCTCGCCCTCCCTCGGGGATCCGAACCCCCACACGCGCACCGCCTCCTCCAGCAGCCGGCGGCCCTTCTCGTCCTCCTGGATGATGCACAGGATGGCGTGGTCGTCGAACCGGACAGGTGTGTAGAGCCAGTAGAAGGTGCCCGCGTTGCGCGCCTGGATGCCCGGCGGCTCGGGCTCGCCGACCGGGCGGATGCCCCACGAGCGGTCGCGGGCGCCCTGCCAGCGGTCGGGCGTGACCTCGACGCGCTCGTCGCCGATCAGGATGTGCCCGGTCCACCGGCCGGTCTGGGCCATCCGCGAGGAGTCGAACACCACGCGCTCCTGCCAGCGCAGGAAGTGCCGGGGTTCCAGCGTGGCCGGTACGGTGCCCTCCCAGGTGAGGTCGAAGGACAGGCCGTGCTCCGTGGGATCGAGCACCACCCGCAGCCGGCGCAGCCCCTCGATCACCTCGACCCTGAACGGGCCGACCCGCGTGTCCATCCGGTCGTCACCGAGCTCCCGGGAGGCCCGGACCACGCGGTGCAGGTTCCGGTACCGCACGCAGGCGAACGCGTCGGTGACCCCCAGGTTGGGATACTGGCCGAGTCCGACGATGAGCATCAGCTCGTCGGATCCGGAGTGGCAGTTGAAGTAGTAGCGGTCGTAGAAATTGCGGTCCGACGTCGTGACGTGCCGCATCACCTCGGGCGACTGGTGTACGGGATGGTCGTCGAGGGGCGACAGCGTCATCGGTGCTCCTTCGTGTCCGAGGAACACGTTCTAACAAGCGCTTGGGGATCGGTCAATGGCCCCCGGACGGCGGTACGGCCCGCACCTTCGCGGTGCGGGCCGTACTCCCGGCCGACGCCGTACGCCGTGTCCGGCCGTACGCCGTATCCGTTCGGCCGATCGGCACTCACTCGGCCGACCGGCGCGCTTCAGCCCCTAGGGCTGTCTCTTGGACGTGTGCGACGTGTGCTCCGCCCTGGCATCGGCCTTGGCGCCGACCTCGTCGGCCTTCGCCGTGGCGTTCTCCACCACGTCGGAGACCTTCCCTGCCGTCGCCTCCGTCTTCTGACCCACCCACTGGGACGCGTCGGAGGCGCTCTCCTTCAGCGTGTCGGCCCACTGGTCGGCGTTCCTGCGATACAGGACATAGCCCGCCGCCGCGATCGCGACGCCCGCGAACAGCAGGATCATCGGCGTCTTCCTGGACTTCGCGGGAGTGGGATCGATTCTCGCGGCGGCCTGGGACAGCGCGGCGCTGAGTTTCGGCGCGAGCTGTTCCTCGATCGAGTGCGCGGCGGCGTCAAGCCTCGGTGCCGCCCACCCACGTGCCACGATGATCTTCTCACTGGCCACGTCCCGGGCCTGTCCGGCCACTTCACGGGCGTGGCCTGCCACGTCGCGAGCCTGAACGGCCACGTCGTGTGCATGATGACTGGCCGCGTCACGGGCATGGCTGGCCATCGGGCCGACCCGATCCACGGCTCGGACGGCCTGAGCCTTCACGTGGCGCAGCCGCCTTTCCGGAGCCACGATCTTCATGTGGCGCTTTCCAAACAGTGCTAGAGGCACAACAACCTCCCCATTCGTTGGGGCCCCGTCGCCACCCCTTCCCGCTCGAAGGCGGCTCAATCATGACGGCCCGTGGGAGGATGCTTGGCGATGCGGCTACGGCCGAAATCGTCAAAGTGCCATAAAAGCAATACGTTGCACAGGTATTGCCTACGACCTGAAGGGGGCAGTCCGATCATGGCTGAGAAGTTGATCGCGAACCTCAAAACCAACCGCGGTAGCGTGAAGGTCCAGCTTTTCCCGGATCACGCGCCCAAGACCGTGAGTAACTTCGTCGAGCTCGCCGAGGGCACCCGCGAGTGGGAGCACCCGGAGACCGGCCAGAAGTCCAACGCCAAGCTGTACGACGGCACGATCTTCCACCGGGTCATCGCGGGATTCATGATCCAGGGTGGCGACCCGCTGGGACAGGGCGTCGGCGGCCCCGGCTACAAGTTCGACGACGAGATCCACCCGGACCTCTACTTCAACCGTCCGTACCTGCTCGCCATGGCCAACGCCGGCGTCCAGTTCGGCCGCGGCACCAACGGCTCGCAGTTCTTCATCACGGTGGTGCCCACGCCGCACCTCAACGGCAAGCACACCATCTTCGGCGAGGTGATCGAGGGCCAGGACGTCATCGACGCCATCGCCAAGACCGACACCGACGCCCGTGACAGGCCCACGACTCCCGTGGTCCTGGAGTCGGTGACCATCGAGCGCGTCCAGAGCTGATCTCTCGCCCGGCGGCCTCCCTCGGAGGCCGCCGTTCGCGTTCCCGCCCGGTTCCCGCCCGGCGCTTTTCGGCTCTTTTGGCCCTGGTTTCCCGGGCTCGACCGTCCCGGGGCCGCCTCACCGTGAGCCCGTGCTCCGGTCGGTGCGGCGCGGCGGCGCCATTCGCGGGTGTACGGGTGCTCGGGATGGTGAATAGGCTGGCAGTCTGTGGATAACAGAACGCTCGAAGGGGCCAGCCACACACATGACCACCCAGCCGTCCAACGAGCCCAACACCGTTGTCCCCACCTGCTACCGGCATCCAGGACGTGAGACCTACGTCCGCTGCCAGCGCTGTGACCGTCCCATCTGCCCCGACTGCATGCGCGACGCCTCGGTGGGCTTCCAGTGCCCCGAGTGCGTGGCCGAGGGAAGCAAGGGGATGCGGCAGGCGCAGTCCGTGTTCGGCGGCCGGGCGGTCACCACGCCCCGGGTCACCTGGGCATTGTTGATCATCAACGTCCTGGCGTACGCCGTCGAGACCGTGAACACCAACTGGGTGCTGGCCAACTTCACGATGAACGCGTACGAGGTCGGCTACCACGGCGAGTGGTGGCGCCTGGTCACCGGCGCCTTCCTGCACCAGCCGCTGGGCGGTTCCAGCTGGGCCCTGACCCACATCCTGTTCAACATGTGGGCCCTCTACGCCATCGGCCCCGAGCTGGAGCGGCGCCTGGGGTCGGCCAGGTTCCTGACGCTGTATCTCCTCGCCGCGCTCGGCGGATCCGTCGCGATCTACCTGTTCGGCATCGCCGCGGTCGGCGCCTCGGGCGCGATCTACGGCATGTTCGGCGCGCTGTTCGTGCTCGCCAAGAAGCTCGGCTACAACGCCCAGGGCGTGCTCTGGCTGATCGGCGCCAACGCCCTGATCACCTTCGTGGTCCCCGGCATCAGCTGGCAGGGACACCTCGGTGGCCTGATCGCCGGCACCCTGGTCGCCGCGATCTTCGCCTTCGCCCCCGCCAGGAACCGCAGCGCAATCCAGTGGGGAGGCTGCGCGGCGGTGCTGATCATCCTGGTTGGGCTCGTGCTGGGGCTGCCGCCGTTCGCCGTCCAGGCCGAACTCGGGGTCTTCGGTTGATCCACACCCTGATGCTTCCCCAGGGTGTGGATAATGCCTGTGGAAAAGCTAACGCCACCGGGTGGACAGGACCACCCCGAGGATGATGAACGCGAACCCGACCAGCAGGTTCCAGTTCTGGAGGTCGCCGAGAAGGGGCGCGTTGGGCGCCACGTAATAGACGGCGATCCACAGAATGCCGACGATCCAGCAGGTCACCATGACCGGCGCCAACCAGCGCGGGCTGACCTTGATCTGCTGTGTCGTCTGCGGCGGAGTGTAGACCGGCTTCTTGCGAGTCTTGGGCTTGGGCACTGGGGTTCTTCTCCTGCGTCAACCCTGCGCGATCTGGATCGTGCGCAGGCCGTGTCGATTAGCGTAGTCGCTAGTGGGTGAAGTCCCGTGTAAGGATAGTCCGCGCAGGTGGACCATGGCGATTCCGCGGGGCACCATCCTGTGGCAAATGTTACGCCGGGCCCGTGATCCGGCTCGCCGCGCAGGCCTTTTCCGTCACTATCCTGCCCCCATGAGGGCAGCGCTGAGGGCTCTGGGCGACCTGAGCGTCACCGCTGGGCTGGTCATCCTTCTCTTCTGCGCCTACCTGCTGTGGGGGACCGGCTCCTACACCGCCGAGCAGCAGGCGCTGCTGCTCAGGGAACTCCTGGACAGGGAGATCCCGCCGGGCGGAGAGACCGGAGGTCGGCGGGGCAGGCCGGCGCCGGTCCGGCTGGGCGGGGCGTTGGCGATGCTGGCGATCCCCAGGCTCGGTGACGACTACCGGTACGCCATCGTGGAAGGTGTCGACCAGGATCGGCTGCGGATGGGCCCGGGACACTATCCCGGCACCGCCATGCCAGGAAAAATCGGCAATTTTGTACTTTCGGGGCATCGAACCACCTATGCCGCCCCCTTCAACCGCATCGACGAGCTTCGCCGGGGCGATCTCATCCTGGTCGACACCCGCGAGGCCCGATACACCTACCGCGTCACCGACAAGCGCGTCGTCGCCCCCACCGAGCTCAGCGTGGTCGCCCCGGTTCCCGACAGGCCGGGCCGCGAACCGACCAGAGCGCTGATCACCCTGTCCACCTGCCACCCGGAGTACTCGGCCAGCCAGCGGCTCGTCGTCTTCGGCGAGCTGGAAGGGCGCGAGAACCACCTCGTACGGCCGCGAGCAGGATCGGCGGAAAGGTAAGGTCCCATGTACGGCTGGATCTGGCGGCTGCTTCCCGGAAACCGCGTGACCAGGGTGCTCACAGCCCTGGTGCTGGCCGGGCTGGTCGCGGCCGTACTCTGGTATGTCGTGTTCCCCTGGATCGAACCCCGCATCTCCCTCGACCTGACCACCGTGGGCCGATGAGCCGCGTCCTCGTCGTCGACAACCACGACAGCTTCGTCCACACCATCGTCCAGTATCTCCGCGAGCTCGGCGCCACCTGCGACGTGCGCCCGCGCGACCGGGTCGCGGTCGAGGACACCCGAGGCTTCGACGGGGTCCTGATCAGCCCCGGCCCCGGCACCCCGGAGGACGCGGGGGTCAGCGTCCCGCTCGTCGGCCACTGCGAGGCCCGGGGCATCCCGCTGCTCGGCGTCTGCCTCGGGCACCAGGCCATCGCCATCGCCCACGGGGCGACCGTGGGGCGGGCGCCCGAACTGGTGCACGGCCGCACCAGCGCGATCGAGCACGACGGGCAGGGCGTCTTCGCCGGCCTGCCGTCGCCGGTGACCATGACGCGCTACCACTCGCTGGCGGTCCTGCCCGGTACGGTTCCCGACATCCTCAAGGTCACCGCGACCACCGACGACGGTGTGATCATGGGCCTGCGCCACCGCACCGCCCCCGTCGAGGGCGTGCAGTTCCACCCCGAATCGGTGATCTCAGAACACGGTCATCGGCTGCTCGGAAATTGGCTCGAAAGATTGTTGTAACGCGGAGCCCATCCTGAACGATTGACCAGTGAGAGTCCTTCCGCCATCGCCCCCGAGTGGCGGAAGGACTCTTCCCCGTTTCCGGGCCTCCCGGTGTCCCCGCTTCCCGGATGCCCCAGCGGGCGAACCCGCGCGAACCCGCGCGACGTTGCCGCTGAAGCCGCGAAAACCATGAGAACGCGCCGAAACGCGCCGGAACGGGCGAGGGCGGGCGGGGCGGAAACGAGGAAGGCCCCCGCGAGATCGCGAGGGCCTCCGTCAGGTGCTCCGGTCAGTTCCCGTCGGGCTGTGCCTCATCGAAGATCGTGCCTTCGTCGGGATCCGTGGGCATGGTCTCCTCCTCCGTCGGCTCATCCGGAACGGTCGGCTGCTCATCCGGAACGGTCGGCTGCTCGGTCGGCTCGGGCGGCGCCCCGCTCGACACGATCAGCGTGATGGTCGTCCCCGGCTGATACTTGCCGCCCGCCTCGGGAGACTGGCTCAGCACGGTGTCCTTGGGCAGGTCGCTCGGCTGCTCAACGATCTTCCACTTGAAGCCCGCGTCCTTGAGCGCGTTCTTGGCGTCCCCGACCGTGAGGTTCACCACGGCCGGGACCTCCACCGCCTCCTTGGGGATGTAGATCCGGACGGTGCTGCCCTTGTTGACCTTCCTACCTGCCTCGGGCACGCTCTCGAAGACGATCCCCTGCTTGCGGCTGGAGGCCTTGGTCTGCAGGCTGGCCTTGAAGCCGGCGTCCTCAAGGGCCTGCTTGGCGTCGTCCGCGGTCATGTTGACCACGACGGGCACCTCGACCTTCTCGATGCCCTTGGAGACCCTGAGCGTCACCTCGGCGTTCTTCTCGACCTCGGTGTCGGCCGCGGGATCGGTCTCGATCACCGACCCCTTCGGGATCTCCTCGTCGAACGCCTGGACCGCCTTCACCTTCAGGCCGAGGTCGGTCAGCGTCTTGGTCGCCGCCTCCTCGGTCTGCGAGGCCAGCGCGGGGATCTTCACCTTGCCGGTGTCGGTGGGGGTGCCCGGCGAGCTGAGGAACATGTAACCGACGCCGATGAAGGCACCGATCACCAGCAGCGGGATGAGGATCCACGCCGCGGTCTTGACCGCGGTGTTCCCGCCGCTCTGTTGCCGGCGCCGGCCGCGCTCGCCGGTGCGCCCGCCGCCCTCCTCGCCGTACTCGTACGCCGGGACGGCGGTGGTGCGCTGGGTGGCCGGGCCGCCGGGCCCGGGAGCCTGCATCGTCCGGGTGGCCGAGCCGTAGTTGTTGTTGGCGCTCAGGGCCATCGTCTGGGCGTCCGTCGGGATGCCGGACATCGCCCGCTGGAGGTCGGCCCGCATCTCCCCGGCGCTCTGGTAGCGGTGCGCCGGGTCCTTGGCCATCGCCTTGAGCACGATGGCGTCGGCCCACGGCGGGATGTCATGGTCGATCTGCGACGGCGGGATCGGGTCCTCGCGCACGTGCTGGTACGCGATCGCGACCGGGGAGTCACCGGTGAACGGCGGCTGCCCGGTCAGCAGTTCGTACAGCACGCAGCCGGTGGAGTAGAGGTCGCTGCGGGCGTCGACCCGCTCGCCCCTGGCCTGCTCCGGCGAGAGGTACTGGGCGGTTCCGATCACCTGGGCGGTCTGCGTCATGGTCGCGGCCGAGTCGGCCATCGCGCGGGCGATGCCGAAGTCCATGACCTTCACGTCACCGTTGCGAGTGATCATGACGTTCGCGGGCTTGATGTCGCGGTGGACGATGCCGCCGCGGTGGCTGTAGTCCAGCGCCCGCAGGATCCCGTCGACCAGCTCGGCGGCGCGCTCGGGCAGCAGCCGCCGGTCGGCCCGGAGCAGGTCGCGCAGCGTGCGGCCGTCGACGTACTCCATCACGATGTAGGGCACCGGCGCGCCCTCGGAGACGTCCTCGCCGGTGTCGTAGACCGCGACGATGGACGGGTGGTTCAGTGACGCAGCGGACTGCGCCTCCCGGCGGAAACGCGCCTGGAAGACGTGATCCCTGGCCAGGTCCGCGCGGAGGGTCTTGATGGCGACGATCCGATCCAGCCGGATGTCTCGGGCGCGATAGACCTCGGCCATGCCGCCACGCCCGACGACGCCGTCAAGCTCGTAGCGATCGCCGAGGCGTCGGGGCTGAGTCATTTCCTGCACTGTCCCTTACCGTTCATCTTGGGTGCCGGTGAGCTCTTGGGCCACCGGTGTCCATCATCGACCCGTTGCCGCATCACGTCTCCTCATTCGGCGGGTCTGTGTCGCCGGGTTCAGGAGTTGTGCTCGGTGGTGTGGGGCTCGGTGTCACCGTCGGGGTGGTGGGTGTCGGGGTGGGAGTCGTCGGGCTGGGGCTGGGCGGTGGCGACGTACTCGGCCTTACGGTGGGCGTGGCCGATGTGCTTACCGTAGCCGACGGCGTGGCCGAGGGGCGGGCCGACTTCGTCGGCGAGAGCGGTGGTCTGCTCGTCGGGGTCTTGCTTCTGGCCGGCCTGGCCGTGGGCGACTTGGTGGCCGGGCTCGACCGTACGGCCGGCCCTCCCGGCTCGCTGTCGCCGGGCTGGTTCGCCAGCTCGCGGACCGCCAGGGTGCCCAGCCCGACCGCGGCGGCGCACCCCGCGACCGCGGCGACGATCACCGTCGTCCTGCGCAGGCCGCGGCCTCCGCGACGCACCGGGGTGGCGCCCGGCGGAGTCGGGCCCGCTCCGGATCCCTCACCGGAACCAGGTCCGTTACCGGAACCAGGTCCGTTACCGGGACCGGAACCCGCGCCGGAACCACCGCCGAAACCGGAACCCGCGCCGGAACCACCGCCCACGCCGGAGCCCGTGCCCTGACCGGGACCGGTCCCCGCACCCGCTCCGAAGCCCGCGCCCCGGCCGGGTTCGGGCCGGAGGGGGGCGGCCAGGGCGGAGGTGATCTCCTGAGGCCACTCGGTCGCGGGCTCCGCGCGCCAGCCCACGGGGTCGGTGAGCATGCCGAGACCGGTGGCACCGGTGCTGCTCAGCGCGTCGAGCAGCACGTCCGCCCGCTCCGACAGCTCCCTGGCACCGGCCGGGCGCCGCAGCGGGTCCTTGGACAGGCACGCCATGACCAGGCCGCGGACCGCGGGCGGGACGCTCTCCGGCAGCGGCGGCGGGGGCTCGCCGATGTGCATGAGGGCGATCGCCACCTGCGTCTCGGCGCGGAACGGCGCACGGCCCGCCAGGCACTCGTAGGCGACCACCCCGAGCGAGTAGATGTCGGTGGCGGGCGTCAGCGGCTCGCCCGACGCCTGCTCGGGACTGACGTACTGCGCGGTGCCCATCAGGATGCCCGTCTGGGTGACCGGCACGGCCTCCAGCAACCTGGCGATGCCGAAGTCTGTGATCTTTATCACGCCCGCCTCGGTCACCAGGAGGTTCCCGGGCTTGATGTCCCTGTGGATGATCCCCGCGCGGTGCGCGGCGTGCAGGCCCATGGCGGTCTGGCGGATCACGTCGAGGGTGATCTCGGGGCTCAGCGCCCCGTCACGGGCCAGGATGCCGGCCAGGGACTGTCCGGGCACCAGCTCCATCACCAGGTAGGCGACGCCGCCGCCCTCGCCGTAGTCGTAGACCTGCGCGATGCCCGGATCGGACAGCCCGGCCGCGATGCGCGCCTCGGAGCGGAACCGCAGGCGAAAGGCCGGATCCTCCGCCACGTGCGGGCGCAGCAGCTTCACGGCGACCTCACGGCCGAGCAGTTCGTCCTTGGCCCGCCACACCTCACCCATGCCGCCCGACGCGATCCGCCCCAGCGGGCGGTACCGGCCCCCGAGCAACGCGGTCATCTACCCAGCACCGCTTCCATCACCTTCTTGGCGATCGGGGCGGCGGTCTGCCCACCGGAGGCGTCGCTGCCGGCGCTCCCGGACTCCACGATCAGCGCGACGGCGACCTTGGGGTCCTCCGCGGGGGCGAAGGAGATGAACCACGCGTGCGGGTCACGGCCCTCGGAGGTCTCGGCGGTGCCGGTCTTGCCGCCGACCGTCACACCCGGGATCTGCGCCGCGCTGGCCGTGCCCTTGTTGACGACGTTGACCATCATCTCCTGGAGCTTGCGCGCGCTGTCCTCGCTCATCGCGGTGTCCAGTTCGTCGGGGTTGGCGCTGTCGACCTCGCCACCCTCGGCGTCCGCGATCTTGTTCACCAGGTACGGCTTCATGACCACGCCGTTGTTGGCGATGCCGGCGGCGATCATGGCCATCTGCAGCGGGGTCATCTGGTTGCTGCGCTGGCCGATCGAGGCCTGGGCGAGGGCCGCCTGGTCCTCCTCGGGGCCGATGCCGCTGCCCGCGACCGGCAGGGGGATCTCGATCGGATCTCCGCCGATGCCGAACTTCAGGGCCTGGTCGCGCAGGGCGTCGTAGCCGAGGTCCATCGCGATCTTGCCGAACGGGGTGTTGCAGGACTTCTCCAGCGCGAACGACAGCGTCACCCGCCCGGCACCGCACGCCGCGCCGCCGTAGTTGGGCAGGTCGGCGGTGGTGTTGGGCAGGTCCAGCCGCTGCGGGGCGTCGACCTGGGTCTCCGGGCCCACGGTGTCGTCGCTCTCCAGGTACGCGGCGGTGGTGACGACCTTGAAGGTCGAGCCCGGCGGGTAGGTGCGCTCGATGGCCCGGTTGACCAGCGGCTTGTCCTCGTCCTTGTCCAGCTTGTTGTAGGCCTTGTTGACGTCTTCCTTGTTGGGCTTGGACAGCAGGTTGGGGTCGTAGGTGGGGATCGAGACCATGGCGAGGATCGCCCCGGTCTTCGGCTCGATCGCGACCAGCGCGCCCTTCCTGCCGCTCTCTCCCAGCGCCTTGTAGGCCGCCTCCTGCGCCCGGGGGTTGATCGTCAGGTCGACGTTGGCACCCCTGGACTGCTTGGCGGTGAACAGGTCGATGCTGCGCCGGATCAGCAGGTCGGCGCTGGTGCCGTTGAGGAGGCTGTTCTCGGCCCGCTCCATGTCGCGCTCGCTCTCGGGCGCGAAGAACCCGGTGATGGGGGCGTAGAGCTTGCCCTCGGGGTAGCGCCGCTGGAAGCGGAACTCGAGGTCGCCGGTGTCGACCGACTCGGCGAGGACCTTGTCGCCCGCGGTGATGCGGCCGCGCTCGACCTCGTAGCGCGCGTAGAAGTTCCGGGTGTTGCGCGAGTCGTCGCGCAGCTCCTCCGCCCGCACGGCCTGCAGGTAGTTCACATTGATCATAAGTAGGCCGAACATGAGCAGGCAGGCAAGGGCGGCGCGCTTGAGGGGACCGTTCATCGCTGGAACACCTGCGTCATTCCTTCGTCCTGGATGGCCTGGGGCGGAGGCTTCCTCGCCGTATCCGACATGCGTACCAGAAGCGCGATAAGGATCCAGTTGGCCAGCAGCGCCGATCCGCCCTGGGACATGAACGGGGTGACCAGACCGGTCAGCGGGATGAGGTTGGTCACGCCGCCCACGATGATGAAGACCTGCCAGGCGAGGATGAACGACAGGCCGCCCGCCAGCAGCTTGGAGAACGGCTCGCGGGCCGCGATCGAGGTGCGCAGGCCGCGCTCCACCAGCAGGGCGTAGACCATCAGCAGGGCCATGAGCCCGGTCAGGCCGAGCTCCTCGCCGGCGGCGGTGAAGATGAAGTCGGAGAAGGCCAGCGGAATCTCGTCGGGGTGGCCCTGGCCGAGCCCGGTGCCGAGCACACCGCCCTGCCCCATGGCGAACAGGCCCTGCATGAGCTGGTAGCTGCCGCCGAACTCGCGGTCGTACAGCGCCGGGTTCTCCGGGTCGAGGAAGACCTCGAAGCGGGCCGCGACGTGGTCGAAGAGCAGCCCCGCCAGGACCGCGCCGCCGACGAAGAGCAGGATGCCGATGAGCACCCACGAGGTGCGCTGGGTGGCGATGTAGAGCATCGCGATGAACGTGCCGAAGATCAGCAGCGAGGAGCCGAGGTCCTTCTGCAGGATCAGCACGCCCAGGCTGAGGCCCCAGGTGATGAGGACCGGGCCCAGGTCGCGGGCCCGGGGCAGGTCGATGAAGAGCAGCCGCCGCCCCGCCAGGGCCAGCACGTCGCGCTTGGCGACCAGGTAGCCGGCGAAGAAGACGACCAGGGCGAGCTTGGTGAACTCCGCGGGCTGGAGCGTGAAGCCGGCGATGCCGATCCAGATGCGCGCGCCGTTGATCTCCTGGCCGATGAACGGCAGCAGCGGCGAGACCAGCAGGGCCAGGCCGACGGCGCCCATGGTGTAGGTCAGACGCTGCAGCGCGCGGTGGTCGCGCAGCACGATCAGCGTCACGGAGAACATCACGACTCCGACGGCGGTCCAGAGAAGCTGGTTGGTCGCCGAGGCCCCCGGCATGCCGGACGCCTCGAGCCGGTAGATGATCACCAGCCCGATGCCGTTGACCAGTGTCACCAGCGGCAGGATCAGCGGGTCGGCCCAGGGGGCGAACTTGGCCAGGACCAGGTAGGCGGCCAGCATGAGGCCGCCCAGGCCGAGGCCGTAGGTGACCATTCCGGAGGGGATCTGCTTGTCGAGGGCCAACCCCACGTTGGCGTACGCCAGCATCACGATGGCGACCGCGAATGCGAGCATCGCCAACTGGGCCACCCGCCGTTTGGCGGGAAGCAGGACCGGCTCGGCGCTAGGGGTGCTCATGTGTTTACTGTGACCTTGTGGGTTCGGGAGCCCTGGCGGGCGCGGAGGACGCGGAGGCGCTCGGGGATGCGGTCGGTTCGTCCTTCCCGTCGGGTTTGGGCTTGGCCGCGGACGTCTTCAGCTCTTCGATCTTCTTCAGGCCCGCCTCGACGGTGGGGACGGGGATGCCGTCGCGGACCTGGCCCTGCTGGAACGCGCCGAGGGTGGTGATCGATTCCGCGGTGCTCTGGGCGACGTCGAAGAGCTCGAAGGGGCCCAGGTTGGTCTTCACGCCCTGGAAGACCACGATCTCGTTGCCCTTGGCCCCCACGAAGTACTGGTCCTCCAGCCATTGCCCGCCGAAATACCAGCCCAAGCCGCCCCCGATGACGACGACGCCGCCGGCCACGGTCAGGAGAGGCCACAGCCGGCGGCGTTTGGCCGGTCGGGCCGCGGCCCTGATGACCGGCTCGTCGATGTCGTCGTCGTCGGAGATGACGGGCTGCGGCATGGTGACCGCGCTGGCGCGGCCCGCCGGGGTGTCCGGCGGCTGTGACCGCGGCATGCTGGAACCGGCGGCGCCGACCACGGCCGCGTCGGTGCGCGGGACGTGGGCCTCGTCCACCTCCAGTACGTCGGCGAGGACGCAGGTGATGTTGTCGGGACCGCCGCCCCGGTTGGCCAGGTCGATGAGGGTGCGGACCACCCCGTCGGGGTCTTCGATCGTGGAGAGCGTGTGGTGCAGGGTCTCCGCGCTCACCACCCCGGACAGGCCGTCGGAGCAGAGCAGGTAGCGGTCGCCGATCTGGGCCTCGCGCAGGGACAGGTCGGGGTCGACCTCGCCGCTGCCGTCGAGTGCCCGCAACAGGATCGACCGCTGGGGGTGGGTGGCGGCCTCGTCCTGGGTGATCCGGCCGTCGTCCACCAGTGACTGCACGAGGGTGTGGTCGTGAGTGATCTGGTAGAGCTCTCCGGCGCGCAGCAGGTAGGCCCGTGAGTCGCCGACGTGGACCAGGGCGACCCTCGTCCCCGACCAGAGCATGGCGGTGAGGGTGGTGCCCATGCCCTTGAGGCTGGGATCGCGGCCCACCATCTCGTGCAGCTTGCGGTTGGCGTCGCGTACCGCCGCCTCGATGGCACTGAGCAGGTCACCTCCCTGGGCGTCGGCGTCGAGCGAGGACATCGCGGCGATGGCGACCGAGCTGGCCACCTCGCCGTGTGCGTGGCCGCCCATGCCGTCCGCGACGGCGAGCAGGCGGCCGCTGGCGTAGGCGGAGTCCTCGTTGCCTTCGCGGAGGAGGCCGACGTCAGAGCGGGCGGCGTAACGGAGTGCGATGGTCATTTGCGCAATTCGATGACGGTCTTGCCAATGCGGATCGGAACACCGAGCGGCACCGGAGTCGGACGGGTGACTTTGGAGCGGTCAAGATACGTGCCGTTGGTCGAGCCGAGATCTTCCACGATCCACTGACCGTCCTGGGGGAAGAGCCGGGCGTGCCGGCTGGAGGCGTAGTCGTCGCTGACTACCAGCGTCGCGTCGTTCGCCCGGCCGATGGTGATGGGGGTCTCCGAGAGGGTAATGGTGGTGCCTTGGAGGGGACCACCGGTGACGACCATCTCCCGTGGTTCCCCCTTCTTGGATTTGGCCGTGGGCTTCACCGGCTTCGGGGCCTTGCGCGCGGGGGCGGCGGCGGCCGTACGTGATCCGAACAAGTCTGTCCGGATCACACCGACCGCGGCAATCACGAAGAACCACAGCACCGCGAGGAAGGCGAGCCGGATCAGCAGCAGCGTGAGCTCGGACATGGACCGTCTGTTTACCTTTAATCGCGCCGGAAAACCAGAGTCGTTCGCCCCAGCGTCACGCGAGTGCCGTTCTGGAGCTCGACCCGGCGAACCGGCTGGCCGTTGACGAAGGTGCCGTTCGTGGAGCCGAGGTCGACGAGCGCGACCAGGGGACCCTCCACTCGCAGCTCGGCGTGGTGCCGGGACACACCCGGGTCGACCAGCCGTAGATCACAGTCGGTGCCCCTGCCGAGCAGGGTCACCGGTGTTGTCAGGTCGAAGGACCGCTGGCCCTGCGGGTCGTCCTGGGTGGACACCAGCAGGCGGGGGCGGCCCCCGAAGGCGTGGGACTTCGCGGCGGGCACGTCGCTCACCGGCTGGCGGATCTCGTCCTGCTCGACCGTCGCGCCACGGATCACGCCCGAGCGAATGCGGAACAGGCCGACCGCGAGGTCGTCGGCCGTCTCGAAGCGGACCCTGACCGGCCCCACGAAGGAGTAGCCCTGTTCCTTGGCGTACTCCCTGGCGAGGTTGGCCAGCTCGTGGCTGATGCTGTCGGCGTAGACCTCCAACCGCTCGTTGTCGGTCGTGGACAGCTCGACCACGAAGTCGTTGGGCACGAGAGTGCGTCCCTGGGCGACGATCGCCGCCCGCTCGTCCATCTCCCGCTGGACCGCACTGGCGACCTCTACCGGCTGAAGGTCAGATTTGAACGCCCGCGCAAAGGCGCCTTCAACCAAGCCTTCGAGCCTCCGCTCGAAACGCTGAAGGACTCCCACCGGGTACCTCCCTTCCTCCGTCTATGTGGTCGCGGCCGCTTGGGGGCTCGTTGGCTCGTTCCTCGCTCTCGCACCCAGCTGCTCCGCTTTCGCATCTAGGAGGATCGTATCCGGGTTCATGGGTACCGGCTGATCCGTGCTAATGTTTCGACCGCACCCAACAAGGGCGGGTGGCGGAACGGCAGACGCGCACGGTTCAGGTCCGTGTGTCCGAAAGGACGTGAGGGTTCAAATCCCTCCTCGCCCACCAGATCATGGCCCCGGTCACGCGAACATCGCGACCGGGGCTTTGTCGTTCCCTGGGAAACCGCGTATTCATCTGAGCCGTCCGTAAGGTCTCGTGGCGGGCCGAGTCGATCATCGATCAAGGTAGTCGCTCGCTCCGTTATAGAGAAGTCTCAGGGGTTACGCATGGGTCTTGTGGTTTTTGGCCCGCTACGGCATGCCTCCCCGTTCTAGTCGGCCACGCTTGCTGATCACTTTCGGATGACTTGCATGGGTTCGTCGATGTCCGATTACGCTGACAGAGAAAACGGGCCGACGAAAGAATCTTTCTCCGACCCGTGTCGTCTTCCCGCCGATCCCGAGATCAATCTTCCCGGCGACCACCGGTTCCTCCGGTCTCGCGATCGGCTTCGCCGGCCGCCGGGGATGAGCCTTCTCGGCCGCCCGCGATGAGCCCGGCCGCTCTCTGCCCGGTCCTGCCGTTCTCCTGCCGGGTTCTGTCGCGCTCCCGGCCGGTCCTGCCGCTCTTTCTTCGGTCATGTCGCGCTCCCGCCGGCCGCGCGGCCGACGGGAGCGCGGGGACCGCTAGCGGGTCGCGAGCACCCGTACGTCGAGGATCTCGCCGAGCAGGTCCGTGAGGCTCACCATGCCGACCACCTCGCCGCCGCCGTCCGTCACCAGGCCCAGGTGCGCGTGGGCGTCCTGGAGCGCGGAGACCGCGTCGGGGATCGTGGTGGTCTTGTCCAGGCGCGGCACCGGGCGGGCGAGCTCGGCGGGGCTCGCCTCCGGCCTGATGAGGATGTCCCTGACGTGCACCACGCCCAGGACGTCGCCAGGCCTGCCGGAGGTGACCAGCATGCGCAGGTGCCCGTCGCGCGCGGCGACCCGGCGCACCTGCTCGCCCGTCGCGTCGGCGAGCACCGAGGTGGCCTTCGCCAGCGGCAGCATCAGCCGCTCCACCGGCTGCTGGTGGACCCGCAGGGCCCGGGTGAGCAGGTCGTGCTCGTCGCGGTCGAGCAGGCCCATCCGGCCGGACTCGCCGACCAGCATCGCCAGCTGGACCGGGGTCCTGGTGGTGGCCAGCTCGTCCTTGGGATGCACCCCGAACAGCCTCAGGATCGCGTTCGTCAGGCCGTTGAGCGTGGCGAGGACCGGCCTGACGAGCCAGGTGAAGCCGCGGAACGGCAGGGCCAGCCCCATCGCCGCGGTCTCCGGGTGGGTCAGCGCCCACGACTTGGGAGCCATCTCGCCGATCACCATGTGCAGGAAGGTGACGAGCGCCAGCGCGATCACGAGCGAGACGGGGACCTGCAGCGACTCGGGCAGGCCGATCGCGCCGAAAACCGGCTCCAGCAGGTGTTCGATGGCCGGCTCGGTCACCATGCCCAGGCCGAGCGAGCACAGCGTGATGCCCAGCTGGGCTCCGGCCAGCATCAGGGAGAGTTCCCTGCCGCCGCGGACGGCGGCGCGGGCGGCGATGCGGGTCAACCGGCCGCCCCTGCCCCCCAGCTCCTCCAGGCGGTGCCTGCGGGCCGAGATCACCGCGAACTCGGCGGCGACGAAGAAGGCGTTGCCGATCAGCAGGGCCACACCGAGCAGCAGGGCGGAGGTGGTGCTCATCGTCGATTCACCCCGCCCCGCTCGATCATGGCCCTGTCGGGGCCGCGCTCGATCATCCACGGCCCGGTCATCGCCGGTTCGTCCTCTTTCCCGGTTCTCGTCTCCGGGTCGTCCCCGGCATCGGCGCCCTGCGGCGCGTTGAGCGACAGCCGCACCCACTCGGGGACCCTGCGGTGCACGGAGAGCACCGTGAGCACCGCGTCCTTCTCGTCGGCGCCGTTGTTCTCCAGGGGGTCGTTCCGCGATGTCAGCGTGACGGTCACCTGGTCGCCGGGCTCGGCCATCCGGCCGAGGGTGGCGAGCACGAGGCCCGCGACGGTGTCGTAGTCGTCGCTCTCGGGGAGCTGCAGCCCGATGGCGCGCTCGATCTCGTCCAGCCGGAGCGTGCCCGGCAGGTCCCACGTGCCCTCGTCGCCCACGACGACGCCCGCGGGCTCCGGGTCGTTCTCGTCGATGAGCTCGCCGACGAGCTCCTCGGCGAGGTCCTCGATGGTGACCACGCCGGCCAGGCCGCCGTACTCGTCGATGACGCACGCCAGGTCGTCGCGGGCGGTGCGCATGCGCTCCAGTACGAGAGGCAGCGGCGAGGAGGTGGGCACCAGGAGCGCGGGACGGGTGATCCTCTCCAGCGTGCCGTCGGTCAGTCCCGACTTGAGCAGCTCGCGTACGCCGGTGACACCGACCACGTCGTCGCCGTTGTGGTTGCAGAGCACCGGGTAGCGGGAGTGACCGTGCCTGCGGACGGCGTCGAGCAGGTCGGAGATCGGCCGGTCGTCCCTCAGCAGCACCACGCGGGGGCGCGGCACCATGACGTCCTCCGCGGTGCGGTCGCCGAACTCCAGGGCGCGTCCCAGCAGCTCCGACAGCCTCGGCGGCAGGTCACCCGTCATGGCGGACTCGGAGATGATCCGGGACAGCTCCTCGGGGCTGGCGCCGTGCTTGATCTCCTCCACGGGCTCCACGCCGACCCGGCGCAGCAGGCCGGTGGCGGCGGAGTCGAACAGCCGGATGACCGGCCCGGCGATCCGCAGATAGATCATCGTCGAGCGGGCGAGGAACTTCGCCACGGGCTCGGGACGGGCGATGCCGAGGTTCTTGGGAGCCAGCTCGCCGAGGACCATCTGAATGACGGTGGCGATCGCGACGGCCAGGGTCACGGCGATGCCGGGCACGGCCCCCCGGGGCACTCCCGCGGTCTCCAGCCAGGGCCGGATGACCGTGGCGATGGCGGGTTCGGAGATGAAGCCGACCAGCAGGGCGGTCACGGTGATGCCGAGTTGCGCGCCCGACAACATGAACGACAGACGCCCCGTCACCTCCAGCGCCCGTGCCGCGGCCGGGTCACCGGAGTCGGCCTGCTCGCGCAGCACGCCGCGGTCCGCGGCCACGAAGGCGAACTCCTGGGCGACGAAGTAGCCGGTGGCGAGGGTGAGCAGGAGGATGGCCAGCAGGCCCAAAGCCGTGTTCACCGGGCGGCTCTCCCGGTTGGTTCAGTGGCGCCCGTGCGTTCGCACGGGCAGGTACTCCACGGGTCCGGAGTGGACACGATCATCCTTTCGAGCAGAGGTAGTCCTCTACCGTAACGATCCGGATGGGGGTCGATGTTTCCGGATCCGCCGACGATCGCATTGTTGGTCGCTAACAACCAGTCTGAGTACTTTTACATAGGGAAACCTTGGGGACCCTGCGGCATGCGCCTGAGCCACGACGTAGCGTCGATAATGACGTTTTCACCATGAGATCAAGAAGTGGCGGGACAAGACGTGGCTGACAGGCCCGAAGACGACGATCGCACTCGCGCGCTGCGATCGCCCACGCCGGGGCCCGTGCCGCCGAGAGCGGCCGGGCAGCCCGCCTACCCCTCGCCTGGCGGCCCGGGGACGCCCGTCCGGCAGTCGGCGCGGCGGGGGGCGCCCGCCCCCGAGGGGACGTCGCGCGAGGTGCCGCCCTCCCAGGGAGGCGGGCGGGTGTACGGCAAGCCCAGGTCCGGTTCCAGCCCGGTCAAGCCGTTGAACGCGCCCCCGCCCCCGCCCGGGGGCTCCGGCGACGGGGATGGCGGGAGGGCGTCACGCGCGCCCGGCTGGCGGCCGAAGCGTCCCGGCAGGCTGGTCGTGCGAATCCTCGCCGGACTGGTCGTTGTGCTGCTCGTCCTGGCCGTCGGCGGGTATTTCGTGATCAACTCGCGGCTGACCCGGATCGAGGCGCTCACCGACTACGTGGGCCGTCCCGCCGACACTCCCGGCACCAACTGGCTGCTGGTCGGCTCCGACAGCCGCGCGGGCCTGACCGCGGCCCAGCGCAGGAAGCTCGCCACCGGCAAGGCCGTGGGCCGCAGGACCGACACGATGATGCTGCTGCACATCCCCGAGGGCGACGGCCGCCCGACCCTGGTCAGCCTCCCGCGTGACTCCTACGTGCCGATCGACGGCCACGGCAGCGACAAGCTCAACGCCGCGTACGCCTTCAAGGGCGGCCAGCAGCTGCTTCCCAAGACCGTGGAGCAGGTCACCGGGCTGCGCCTTGACCACTACATGGAGATCGGCTTCGGCGGCTTCGTGGGGATCGTGGACGCCATCGGCGGGGTCGAGATCGACGTCAAGCAGGCGATCAAGGACCCCAAGGCCGGGATCGACCTGAAGAAGGGCCTGCAGACCATGGACGGGGGGACGGCCCTCGGCTACGTCCGCACCCGCGCCACCGGCGCGATCCCCGACCTCGACAGGACCCAGCGCCAGCGCCAGTTCTTCTCCGCGGTGGTGAAGAAGGCGGCCAGTCCCGGCGTCCTGATCAACCCCTTCACGTCCGTCCCGCTCGCGCTGAGCGCCGCCGACTCGGTGTCCGTCGGCGAGGAGACCGGTGCCTTCGACCTGCTCTCCCTCGGCCTCGCCATGGGCGGCAACCCGGTCACCACGGTCGTGCCCATCGGCTCCCTGCCCACCATCAACGGCCAGGCGGTCGTCAAGTGGGATCGCGCCAAGGCCCTGCGCATGTTCGAGGCCCTGGCCCAGGACAAGCCCGTTCCCAAGGACGCCCTCGGCAAGTGACGTTCTCCCCGGCCTGAGGGCCGGTGGCGTCCTTCCGGCCCGAGGGCCGGGCACGCAGGGGATGCCGGGAACGCCGGGGGTTCCCGCCGCGCGGGGCGGGATCGGACGGCCTCGCCGGGCGGAGCACCTTCGTGACAGCGCTCCGCCCGGCGAGGGCCATCAGGCCCTCGGCTCAGTCCGGCTCGGCCCAGTCCAGCCCGGTTCGGCTCGGCTCGAGCCGGAGTCCCGGGCTTCGGAAGCGGCTGTGCGGCCTCACCTGAGCCGGGTCCTCAAGGCCTCGGGAGCCACCGATCGGGCCTCAGCCGGCGGCGGTGACGACGACCCCGGCTATCACGGCCGCCATGACGGCGGAGTTGATGGCGGCGATGGTCTGGGAGACCGCCTTACCGGCCCACTCGCCCTCGGTGATCTCCTTGATCCGCTCCTTGCTCGCACCGGGGAACGCCTTACGGTCGATCTTGGCCGCGTGCAGGATCGCGATCAGCACCGCGGCCCGCTCGTCGGGGGCGGCGCCGGACAGCACGCTCTGGACCCGCTCGCGGATCGCCAGCTCGACGCCCGGGTCGCGCTCGGGGTAGCGGGTGCTCGGGAAGATCCCCAGGATTTTGCGTCGCTCCTCGTCCAGCACGCCCCGCTCCGCCAGGCGCGACAGCAGGCGCCCGCGGAGCTTGCCGGAATGGAGCCGCTGCACCCACCACTCGGGCTTGCGCGGCTTGGACTCCGCCGCGATCCTGGCCAGCGCCGTGTCGAGCTCCTCCTCCCCGACCGGGGTCGCGTCGAGGACGGCGACCTTCCTGTCCGCGAGGTCGATCCGGCCGGCGACGGCCAGTTCCGCCAGCAACGCGCCGCCGAGTGCGGCGTCCAGCTCAGAGGAGCCGATGAGTTGTCCGCCCTCTTCCTCGCCGTACGCGAGCAGGAGCACTTCCTCAGCGATCGTCGTCATCGTTCGACACTACGTCGCGAGCGTTCCGCGGTCGTAAGCACTTCGTAATCGATCGAGGGCGGTGCCGTGGATAGCGTCGACACCGAGGCCGGAGGGACATCTCGACTTCCTCCCTGACCGGAAGCCGGAGGTATCCGATGAGAGTCAAGAGGTTGCTCCGGCACCCTGTCACCTGGGGAGTCCTGGCGGTGGGCGCCGTCGCGCTCGGTGTCGCGCTGTATCTGTTCCAGCCATGGCGCCTGTTCACCACCGTCGAGGTGAACGAGGCGTTGCCCGTGGCCGCGTCCCCCGGGCCCGAGGCCGCCCGGCAGGGCGAGCCGGGCGATGCCTCCAAGGCTTCCAAGGCTTCCAAGGCCGCCGATGCCTCCAAGGCCGCCGAGCCCGCTCAGGAGCCGAAGACCCTGGCCACGGGCACGTTCATCTCCCACGAGCACGAGACCGAGGGCAGGGCCAGGGTGCTGGAGCTGCCCGACGGGAGCCGGGTCCTGCGGATCGAGGACCTGAACACCTCCGACGGCCCGGACCTGCGGGTCTGGCTCAGTGACCAGCCCGTCAAGAAGGGCAACGCCGGGTGGTTCAACCTGGACGACGGCGAGCACCTCGAACTCGGCGAGCTGAAGGGCAACAGGGGCAACGCCAACTACGCCATTCCCGCCGGCACCGACCTCGGCGATCTGAAGTCCGTCACCATCTGGTGCAGGCGCTTCGGCGTCTCCTTCGGCGCCGCCGCCCTGACCTGACACAATCTCCGGTCCATGAGCGTTTCTGAGGAACTGCACGCCATCGGCCGCCCGCTGGTCGAGGCGCAGCTCGCCCACCCGACGGTGGTAGGCATCGCCCGGGGGGACCTGCCCGAGCCGGTGTTCCGGTCGTGGCTGGAGCAGGACTACCTGTTCCTGCTCGACTACGTCCGCGTCTTCTCGCGGCTCGCGTGGCAGGCCCCGGACGGGCACCTGGGCGACCTGGTCGACCTGGCGCACGCCACCTTCCACGAGGAGCTGAGCCTGCACCGGTCGATGTCGGCCGAGTTCGGCGCCGACCTCGGCGGGGCGAGG
The DNA here is from genome assembly GCF_051192615.1 of Streptosporangium sp. G11. Classification (NCBI taxonomy): domain Bacteria; kingdom Bacillati; phylum Actinomycetota; class Actinomycetes; order Streptosporangiales; family Streptosporangiaceae; genus Streptosporangium; species Streptosporangium sp. G11. The sequence continues at coordinate 42,127 of NZ_JBPJUQ010000029.1, read as the reverse complement.
AAGGGGCCGGCCTGTTTGGCGTACACCTCCTTCCTGCTCGACTCGGCGGCCGTCTACGCCGACGGCCTGGCCGCCCTTTACCCCTGCATGTGGGGCTACTCCACGCTCGGCCGCGCCCTGGCGGAGAACCCGCCCGACGAGCCCCGCTACCGTGCCTGGGTCGACACCTACGCCCACCCGGCCTTCGCCGAGCTGACCGGGCGTGTCGCGGTGATGATCGACGAGGCGGTGCCGGACCCCGGCAGGGCGGGGAGGCTGTTCGCCGAGGGAATGGCCCACGAACTCGCCTTCTGGGACGTGCCCTGAACCTGTCACCTCGTGCCCGCCGCCTTTCGCTCCTCCCGCTCTCCCCGTTCTCGCCGGCCTCGCCGGTTCCCCGGCCGGGGAGGGCGCGTCCCGGTCGGTTCAGCTGGTCATTTGTGATGAATTAGCCCTATATCAGGGGAAATTGAGAGTCCGGATGAGGGCGTCCGAGGGGCTTTGTGCCTCATCCGGTGCGGGAGGTTGGAACAATGGACGCATGAGTGTTCCTGAAGTCGAGGCACAGGCCGTGCCGGATGACGCGTTCCTGCTCGACGTGCGTGAGAACGACGAGTGGAGTGCCGGGCACGCGCCCGGCGCCGTCCACATCCCGCTGGGCGAGCTGCAGTCCCGGGTCGACGAGGTGCCCAAGGGCGCGCCCGTCTACGTGATCTGCCGGGTCGGCGGCCGTTCCGCGAACGCCACCGCCTGGCTCAACCACGTCGGCTGGGACGCGATCAACGTCGGTGGCGGCATGCAGTCCTGGGACGTCGCGGGGCGTCCGATGATCGCCGAGAGCGGCCAAGACCCGTTCGTCGCCTGAGCGGCCCGGGTGGCCTCCACGACCGGGAGGCATGCTCGGCCCCGAACGGCCCACCCGGCCTGGGCGGGCGTCCGCCGGGTGGAGGTCCTCGCCGGGAACGCACGACCACCGCCCGACGACCGCGAAACGCCGGCACCGCCGTTCGTGATCCGTCGGCCCGGCCTTGCCGGTAGGGCGTCGGCCGAGCCTTCAGAGGTCCCTCTGGACAGATCCGGAGGTCGGACGCCCGCCCCCCCACAGCCGGGAAGTACAGCCACCGCCACGTGCGTAGCCGTACTTCCGCGAACGTCCACGGACTCGTCTCGTGAGACGGCCGCGCCAACTCGGCGCTGGCCGAATACGGACGGATGGTGCATCATGAGGGCGCGAGCTGGGATGATCCCGGCTTTGCGTACCATCCAACGCGGGAGCTTGGGGCAACCAGGCTGAGAGGGCGACTACGGCTGTCGCCGACCGCATGAACCTGTCCGGGTAATGCCGGCGTAGGGAGCGTGTGATGTCGTCTGCCGTTGTCGACTCCAGGTCGGCCGAGGCCCCCCTCACCCTCGACGAGGCTCCTCCCAAGGAGCTGGGCGTGCTCGACCAGGGCGCGCTCTGGGCCAACCTGGGTGTCAGCCTGCTCGGGTTCTCCGGTGCGATCACACTGATCAATCCGCTCGGCGACCGGCCGCTGAGCTTCGTGGCCGCGATCCTGGCCGCCGTCGTGGGCAGCGTCATCGGCACCGCGATGGTCGGCCTGGCCGCGATTCCCGGGCAGCGGACCGGCGCTCCGGCGATGGTCCTGCTGCGCGGCCTCTTCGGGGCCAGGCTCTCCTACCTCCCGACGGTGCTGAACATCATCCAGATGCTGGGCTGGGGGGCCTTCGAGCTGTGGGTCATCGCCCAGGGCGCCCGGGCCATCGCCGGATCCTTCGGGGTCGAGGTGCCCTACGCGGTCTGGGTGGTCGTCGCAGGGGTGATCACCACCGCGCTGACCATCCGGCCGCTGGGGGCGGTCCGCCTGCTCCGCAGGTACGTCACCGCCGGCGTGGTGATCTCGATGATCTGGTTCATGGTCGCCCTGTTCCAGCGGGGACCGGTGATCGGAGGCGGATCGTGGGAGGCGTTCGCCCCCTCGGTCGACTACGTGATCGCGCTGTCGGTCTCGTGGGTGCCGGTCGCGGCGGACTTCGCCCGCTTCTCCCGCTCGGGCAGGGCCGCGTTCGCCGGGGTCGTCGGCGGCTACACGATCGCCCAGGTGGCCTGCCTGGTCCTCGGCATCGCGGCGCTCGCGCTGGTCGGCAACGACCCGGACCAGGTCTGGGACCCCTTCGTGGCCGCGGCGCTCGGCCCGCTGTTCTTCGGCATCCTGGTGCTGCGCGAGACCGACCAGTCGTTCGTGAACGTCTACTCCACCGCGATGTCGCTGCAGAATTTTCTGCCCAGGGTGGACCGGCGGGTCATCTCCGCGGCCATCGGCGTGCTGGTCACCCTGCTCGCGATCTTCGTCAACGCCGAGACCTACACCGGTTTCCTCGGCCTCATCGGGGCGGTCTTCGTGCCGATGTTCGCGGTGCTCGTCGCGGACTACTTCCTGCTCGGCGGCGCCAGGCGCTGGGACACCTCGGAGACCGCGCCCTCGCGCCCTCTCATGGTGGTCCCGTGGGTGCTGGGCTTCGTGACCTGGTGGATGCTCGCCGCGCTGCCGGCCGGCCCGGAGCTCGCGTGGTGGACCTCGTTCTGGGAGGGGGCCCGCGAGGCGCTCGGCTTCGTCCCGCAGCCGTGGATGAGCGCGTCCGTCGGCGCGTTCCTCGTCGCGGGTCTCATCACCCTGGGTCTCGGCGCGCTCCGGCGCCGCTCCTGAGGGGCGCCGCTCCAAGGGCGCCGCTCCTGACGGCACCGGCCGTACGGCTTCCGGCCGTACGGTCGGAGGCCGTACGGCGGGCAGGGCGGGGGCGGTCTACGCGTGGCCGGGGCCGCGGACCGCGGCGGTGGACTCGATGCGCAGCAGGCGTTCCTTGGCGGCCGAGCCTCCGGCGTACCCGCCGAGGACGGCCTCGCTCTCGACCACCCGGTGGCACGGCACGATGACGCACACCGGGTTGCTGCCCAGCGCGTTGCCGACCGCGCGCAGCGCCCGCGGCCTGCCGATCCGCTCGGCGATCTCGCGGTAGGTCGTCACCGTCCCGTACGGCACCGCGAGCATCATCTGCAGCACGGTCCTGGAGAACTGGGTGGCCAGGCGCAGGTCGACGGCGATCGTGAAGGCGCGGAGCCTGGCGGAGAAGTAGGCGTCCAGCTCCCGGCGGACCGGGTCGAGCCGCCGGGCGTCCGGCCCGATGAACGTGCCGACCTCCCTGCTGATCCGCTCGAAGACGACGTTCTCGTCCTCGTAGCTGCAGGCCACCACACCCCTGCCCGTCACGGCGAGGGTCAGGCGCCCCAGCGGGCCGTCGAGCGTGCCGAACGCGATGTCGGGATGGCTCGTGCCGACGTAGTCGGGCGAGGTCACCCGTAGCAATGCATCGATGTCGCCGGATGACATGGCCCCACCCTTTCGTATCCAGGTGTGTGGTGACCGCAGAGTATCGGACGGATCGCCCGGCCAGTGGCAACACGTGCGGGACGAAAGTGCCAAGATCAGACCGGTCGAGACGGCACTATGGGTGTGTGGTGGACTACAGGGCCGACAGTGACGGGGGCATCGGCCGTGAGGTCGTGGCCGCGGCGCCCAACGCGATCGTCGCCATCGACCGCGAGCAGACGGTTCTCGCCTGGAATCCCGCCGCCGAGCGCCTTTTCGGCTGGCCGGCGGAGGAGATCGTCGGCAGCCGGGCGCCGGTGGTCCCCGAGGAGCTGACGGCCGAGCACAACGCGGTCCTGGAGAAGGTCCGCACCGGCGGTCAGGTCTCGCTGAGGACCAAGCGGTTCCGGCGCGACGGCAGCCTGCTCGACGTGCGGGTCGACACCGGCGCGCTGCGCTCGCACGACGGCGCCCTCCTCGGCTACGTCAGCGTCTATCACCTGGCCCAGGACGACGAGACCGCCAACGACCGCAACGCCCGCCGGGCGCAGCTCGTTCGCAGACTCACCGACGTGGTCGCCGACATCAACGCCGAGCTGGAGCTGCCCGCCGTGCTCGACCGGATCGCGGCCAGCCTCACCGACCTGACCGGGGCCGACGCGGGCGGGTTCGTGCTGATCGAGGGCGACCGGCTCCGCCTCGTGGCCTGCCACAACCTCCCCGACTCGATGCGCGACTCCACCGCCGACCTGCCCACGAGCCTGGTCGGCAAGCTGCTGCGCGAGGGCAGGACCGTCCTGCTGGAGACCGGCGACCAGGACCGGCTGGACAAGCTGATCTGGTCGCAGCTGCCCGGCCTGCACACCATCGCGCTCGGCCTCGCGGCCATGGGCGGGCGGCCGTACGGCGCGCTGTACGCGCTGTTCGCCAAGCGCAAGGCGGGCCACCTGGAGCTGGAGCTGCTGGAACTCCTCGCGGGTCACGCGGGCATCGCGGTGGGCAACGCCATGGCCTACCAGGAGGCCGTACGGCAGCGCGCCCACGAGCGGGCGGTGTTCGACGCCAGCGCCGACGGCATCGCGGTCCTCGACGGCATGGGCCGGGTCGTCCAGTGGAACCCGGCCGCCAGCGATCTGACCGGTTTCCACGCCGCCGAGGTGATCGGCGGGCCGCCGCCGTTCCAGCTGCCGGGGCCGGGGGACAAGCTCAGCATCCAGCTGCCCTCGGGCACCTGGCTGGACGTGCTCTGCGCGGAGATCGTGGAGACCGGCGAGATCGTGGTCGACTTCCGCGACGTCACCCGCGCGAAGGAGCTGGAGGAGGCCAAGGACCTCTTCCTCGCCACCACCAGCCACGAGCTCCGCACGCCGATCACCGTGGTCCGCGGCTTCGCCAGCACGCTCGACACCCGCTGGGACAGCATGGCCGACACCGAGCGCCGCGCCGCCGTGCACACCATCGCCGAGCGGGCCCGCTCCCTCGGCCAGCTCATGGACCACCTGTTGCTGGGCTCGCGCGCGGGGGCAGGCGAGCTCACACTCAGGATCGAGAGCTTCGACCTGGCCGAGCTGGTCCGGGGGGCCACGCTGGGACTGCCGATCCTGTCGGACCTGCACCGGGTCGAGGTCGACGTCCCCGACGACCTGCCCCCGGTCTCCGGTGACGCGCTGGCCACCGACATCCTGCTGGCCCAGCTGCTGGAGAACGCCTTCAAGTACTCGCCGGACGGTGGCCTGATCAGGGTCGAGGCGTGGGTGGACGGCGACAGGGTGGTACTGGTCGTGGACGACGAGGGCGTGGGGATCGCCCACGCCAGCCGGGAGCGCGTCTTCGAGCGTTTCGTCCAGGCCGACAGCGGTGATCGCCGCAGGTTCGGCGGGGTCGGCCTCGGCCTCTACATCGTGCGGAGCCTGGCACGGGCCCAGGGAGGGGAGGTCTCGGCCCACCCGCGCCCCTCGGGCGGCACCCGGATGAGGTTAGCTCTCCGTATTGCCGACACGCCGGGCGCCCTTACCTGATCGACACGCCGAACCGGTAACAAGTCGGTAACGGATGCGCTGATCTATTGTCGAATGTGCACAAGCTGTAATTGGCGCGCGGTTTCCAAGACTATCTAACGGGGCATTTCGGTCGTACTGGGGTGAGTTCCTCAGGGGGGAACAGGCATACGGGGAGGTGAGTGCGTCGAGCGTCGTTCTGTTGCCGTATGCACCGTCCAGCGTCGCTGTCGCACGCCAACGCCTCTGCTCTGACCTGCAGGAACGGGGTGTGTACGAGACCGCTATCGATGACGCGGTGCTCGTGGTCAGCGAGCTGCTGAGCAATGCGCTGCGTCACGCCCATCCGTTGCCATCAGGGCAGATCAGAGTGTCGTGGCGCTGGACCGAGGAGCATGTCGAGGTCGCTGTGAGTGACGGTGGCGCGGCCACCGAACCGAGGGCGGGACGCCCGACGCTCTCCTCCCTGGGAGGGCGAGGTCTTGGAATCGTCGAATATCTGGCCTCCACATGGGGGGTCAGACACGAGGGGGACATCACCACGGTATGGGCGGTGGTCTCGTCGGTCGCCACGTTGGATAACGGCCATGTTTCCACCCCCGAACCCGCACTCAGGGAATGCGGGTAACCCCTTCGAGGAGCTCCGTCCCGCTTCGTACGCCACGAAGCGGGACGGGATCCGGCACCTCTCCGGCGGGGAGGTCTCCCGGGGGTGATCAACCCTTCCGGGCGGCCGGCGGGGGGCGCGGTCCTTCCTCGGGCCCCGCTCTCACCCCGCGGCGAGCGCGGGGCGGTGCAGCACCGCCTTCTCCCCGGCCGTCCAGGCCGTCGTGACGAGGAGATAGATCCCCGCCGCCAGCGGCAGTACCGCGGCGATCAGGACGGTCCCGTACGGCAGCAGGGGCAGTATCCGGCGCAGCGCCGCGGGCTGGAGGTCCTCGCTCATCGTGCTCCGCATCCGGCGGGACGTGATCCACGCCACCGCGACGAGCAACAGGAAGAGCCCGGCGAAGACCAGGGTCGGACCGCTGAGCAGACCGAATCCGGCCACCGCGCCCGCGAACTGCTGCCCGAGCGGCACCCCCAGGAGCCCGTGGGTCAGGAGCACGTTGGCCTGCCCGGCGATCGTCGAGGAGATGAACACCTGGTACGTCACCATGAGGAACGGCATCTGCGCCGCGGACGGCAGGCATCCGGCCAGCGGCGAGGTCTTCTCCCTGGCGTAGAGGGCGGCCAGCTCCCGCTGGAGCCGCTCAGGATTGCGGCCGTGGCGCTTCTTGAGCTTCTGGACCTCCGGCGCGAGGCGGATCCTGGCCCGCTCGCCCCTGGCCTGCATGACACTGAGCGGAAGCAGCAGGAGCCGGACGAGGACGGTGAACACGACGATCGCCGGCGCGGTGGAGCCCAGCGGTTCGGCGAGCGCGGCGATGAGGCCGGCGGTGAACGCGATGACGGGGTCGAACATGGAGGGGCCCTTCTGAGCGGAGTGGAGACGGCACAGAAGGCGCCCGCGAACCGCGGGGGTCTTTCGGGACGCGTGAGCGCGGCGCACGGTGGCAGGGTGCCTCCGGGACACGGTGATCACGTGCGTGCGGGGCATGCCGGCCGCCGTGCGCGCGGGGCCACCGCAGGACCGACCCCGAATACAAAATCGAGCCGGTCATGCGCGCGGGGCCACCGCAGGACCGACCTCGAATGCGAGATCGAGCCGGTCACGTGCGCGCGGCCGCGAGAGGTCGCGGGGGGTTACGCGGGCGCCGGGCCCGCGGAGGGTGCTCTGGGCCGGGACCTCCCGGCCGCGTCGGGGTCGCGCTGCCGGACGAACATCGTCCGCCTGGCCCGGTCGCGCCGGGACAGCGGCGACCGTGACTCCGTACCGGAGGTGACGGGTGCCGGACGCAGTGCCCAGGCGAGCAGGAGCACGCCCAGCCCGACCACGGCGGCGGCCGTCAGGACGCCGCCACCGTCGAACATCCAGACCGCCAGGGTCTGGACGGCGAGCAGCAGGTTCACTTCTTGAGCTTGGCCACCGCGGTGACCAGGGCGACGACCACGAAGGCCACCACTGCCAGCACGAGCACGAACTTCAGCAGCCCGAAGAGGGCCGGCAGCACGAACCCGAACACCACGTAGAGCGCGAGCAGGACGCCCAGAACCCCCAGCACGATACGACTCATGCGGTCCACCGTACGTCGGCCGGGGAAACCTCGGGGGCCTTGATCATAAAGATGATCATAACGATCGAGTGCTTACGGACCGGTGACACGGCTCGGGGATCGTCTCTCGCGGGCCTACCGTGGGGACCATGAGCGCGCGGATTCTGGTGGTCGAGGACGATCCGATGGTGGCCGAGGTCGTGGCCCGCTACCTGGAACGCGACGGTCACGTGGTCGAGTGCGTCGGGGACGGCGCCGAGGCGCTCAGGCGCGCGCTGGCCAGCCCGCCCGACCTGATGGTGCTCGACCTGATGCTCCCCAAGATGGACGGGCTCCAGGTCTGCAGGAAACTCAGGGAGCGCTGGCCGGTTCCGGTGATCATGCTGACCGCGCTCGGCGAGGAGCTGGACAGGGTCGTCGGCCTGGAGACCGGCGCCGACGACTACGTCACGAAGCCCTTCAGCCCCCGGGAGCTGGCCCTGCGCGTGCAGTCCGTGCTGCGGCGGGCGCGCGGAGCCTCCCTGCCGGCCGGTACCGGCGTGCTCAGGGACGGCGAGCTGACGGTCGACGTCGGCGCTCACGAGGTGCGGCTCCACGGCGACGAGATCATGCTGACCGCCCGCGAGTTCGACCTCCTCGCCCACATGATGCGCAACCCCCGCCAGGCCTTCAGCCGCTCCGCCCTGCTCGACCAGGTCTGGGGCTGGTCCTTCGGCGACTCGTCCACGGTCACCGTCCACGTCCGCCGCCTTCGCGAGAAGATCGAGCCCGACCCGACCGCTCCCCGGCGCATCGTCACCGTGTGGGGCGTCGGCTACCGCTACGAGCCGCTGGCGGGGCCGTGATCCCCGAGATGCTGGTGATCGTCGCGGTCACCGCCGGGCTCGGCCTGCTGGTCGCGCTGGCCGGGCTGGGCGCGATGCGGCTGCTGCGCGAGCGGTCGATCGGCGTGATGCTCGCGGTGGTCGTCGTGGTGACCGTCGTGGCGACGGTCGGCGGCATGGTGGCCCTCACCCTGAAAATGATCATTGAGGGGACGTCGAGGGACATCGTGCTCAGCGTGGTCGCCGTGGGCGGCCTGGTCGGGCTGGGCGTCGCGACGGTGCTCTCGCGCCGGGTCCTGGCGGCCAGCCGCAGGCTCGTCGACGCCGTGCACGCGGTAACGGCCTCGGGGGAGTTCACGCCCCCCGGGGGGCTGCCCGCGGAGCTCGGCACGGTCGCCGGAAGCCTGGACCAGGCCTACCGGCGGCTGCGGCTCGGCCGTGAGCGCGAGCGTGCCCTGGAGAGCGCCCGCCGCGAGCTCGTCGCCTGGGTCAGCCACGACCTTCGCACCCCGCTGGCGGGAATGCGGGCCATGGCCGAGGCCCTGGAGGACGGGGTGGTCGCCGATCCGGAGACCGTCGGCCGCTACCACCGGCAGATCCGCCTGGAGGTGGACCGGCTGTCGGGCCTGGTCGACGACCTGTTCGCACTGTCCAGGATCCACGCGGGGGCGCTGCGCCTGTCGCGCAGCCGGATCGGCCTCGGCGACCTGGTCGCCGACGCGCTGGCCGGGGTGGAGCAGCTGGCCAGGGCCAAGGGGGTACGGCTGACCGGCGAGGCCGGCCCCGTGGTCCCCGTCCAGGCCGACGCGGGCGAGCTCTCCCGGGCGCTGCGCAACCTGGTGGTCAACGCGATCAGGCACACCCCGGGCGACGGCACCGTCGTGGTCCGTGCCTCGGCCGAGGACGGCACCGCCTGCCTGTCCGTCGCCGACTGCTGCGGCGGCATCCCGGCCGACGACCTTCCCCGCGTCTTCGACGTCGCCTTCCGTGGCGAGGCGGCCCGTACCCCCAGCCCCGACGGCACCGGGGCGGGCCTCGGCCTGGCGATCGCGCGCGGCATCGTCGAGGCCCACGAGGGGACGATCGACGTCGTCAACTCCGGCCCCGGCTGCCGCTTCGAGATCCGCCTGCCGCTCTCCGTCTGAGCGGCCCGGTCAGGTCTGGGTGGCCGGTCTAGGTGGCCGGACTGGAGGGCCGGTTGGCGGTCAGTTCGCGCCGGTGCCGTTGGCGGTCGGCGCGGGCGTTACGTGACCGTCGGAGCCGTCGGGACCGTCGGGTCTCACGGAGACCATGAGGGTCATCTGCGCGCACTCGCCGCCCTCGGTGTCGGGTTCGACGTGCTGGCAGGAGGTCAGCCTCCTGGTGGTGCCGAGAGACTCCACCATCGCCCGGAACGTCGGGCACGGCCAGCGCCACATGCAGCTGCGGCAGCGCAGGATCGGATGCGCCGCGTCGCTGGTGATGCCGCCCGCGTCGCGCGGCTGGTGCAGGTCGAGCAGTCTGACGCCGAGCGTGGCGAAGTCGAGGAGCTCTTCGCGCGCTCCCTCGAGAAAGTCGAGGTCCTCGGTCGACAGGCGGGTTCTGATCGGGACGTATCCCTCGTGGTTCACCAGGCTCCGCAGTGAACTCGCCGCGTCACGCCACGAGGTGGCCTTGTCGGTACGAGTGATCATGGACTCCAGGTGCTCCCGGAGCCGCTGTCGCTGGAGATCCTCAGGTAGGTCGGTGTTCATGGATGCGTTCGAGCCCGTTTCTTGTAACTCAACGGCCGCCACTGACGTAGCGCAGCGACGATCGGGAGGTGCCGGGTCTCCTCCCTTTTCCGGCCAAGCCGGTGTTGCTTAGTGTCAAGCTTCGCGCACTCAGGGTTTCCGTGAGGCGGAAACGGGGGACAAAGGGCGGACGACTCGGGTTGTTCAAGAGAACGTGACCAGCGGCTCTCGCGCCGCTAGTGTGCCCGCTGTGGAGCTAAAAGTCTCAACTCGATCTCATGCCGGGCACACCGTCGTGACCATCGTTGGCGAAATCGACCTTTATACCGCGCCTCGCCTGCAGGCCGAGTTCACCCGGCTGCTTGGGCAGAGCCAGACCATGCTCGTCGTCCTCGACATGTCCGCCGTGGAGTTCTGCGACTCCACCGGCATGAACGTGCTGCTCTCCGCGCTCAAGCGGCTGCGCGAGCGGGGCGGCACACTGGAGGTGGCGGCGCCCCGGCCCGCCGTACGCAAGATCCTGCAGGTCACGGGTCTCGACTCCGTCTTCGTCGTGCACGAGACGCTGCCGGAGAAGCTGCTGACCTCCGAATCCCAAGGATGACGTCTTCCCCACGGCTGATGCCCGGGGTCTCCGCTGGAGGTGTTCGATGACCGGCACGGCGGCGATCATTCCCGCCAAGGACGAGGGCGACAGGATCGGGGCCACCGTGGCCGCGGTCCTGGCGCTGCCCGGCGTCGATCTCGTCGTGGTCGTCGACGACGGCTCTGTCGACCAGACGGGGCGGGTGGCCAAGGCCGCCGGAGCCCGCGTCGTGCGGCACAGCCACAACCGGGGCAAGGCCGCCGCCATGGAGAGCGGTGCCCATGCCGTGCGCCTGCTCGACGGCGAGGAGCCTCGGCACCTGCTGTTCCTCGACGCCGACCTGGGCGAGACCGCCCGTACGGCCGCGCCGCTGATCGAGCCGGTCGCGGCGGGCGAGGCCGACATGACGATCGCCGTCTTCGTCACCCGCGTGAAGCTCGGCGGCCACGGGTTCGTCGTGAAGCTCGCGCGCGAGGGCGTCGAGCGCGCCACCGGCTGGACGCCGGCCCAGCCGCTCAACGGGCAGCGTTGCCTGACCCGGGCGGCGTTCGAGGCCGCCCGGCCACTGGCACGCGGCTTCGGTGTGGAGACCGGTCTCACGATCGACCTGCTCAGGAAGGGCTTTCGCGTGCGCGAGGTCCCGGTCGAGATGGCGCACCGGGCCACCGGCACCGACTGGAAGGCCCAGATCCACCGGGCCAGGCAGTTCCGCGACGTCGCCCGCGCCCTCCTGGCGCGCCGTTAACCCGGCCTGACAGCCGGGTACCGCCGGCACCGGAAGGCGGCGCCGCGCCGGGCACCCGGCCGGGTGTGCTGGAATTTGCGGGTGACTCGGGATACGTCGGTCGTCGACGAGAGGCGGAGTCCCGCCGGCGGTACGCCGCGGGGACTCGACGTCGCCGCGCTCGGAGCCGTGGGGCTCTCGGTGGCGATCACGGTCCTGATCGGGCTGCTGGGCCCCTCGGCCATGGTCCCGAGGCTGCCCGGACCCTCCTGGCAGCCTCCGTACTCGCTGGACGTCCACCCCGGCGCCCATCTGGTCATCGCCATGGGCGCCGTCGCGATCGTGCTGGGCGGGCTCGGGCTCGCCGCCGCGCTCAGGTCCCGGTGGGCGCCCGATCCGCGCTGGCTGCTCGCCGCCGGTTGCGCCGTGGCGGGCCTGCTCGCCTTCCTGCCGCCCTCCGGCTCGGCCGACCACCTCAACTACGCCGCGTACGGCCGCCTGGCCACGCTCGGCCAGGACCCGTACGCGATCGCCCCCGCCACCCTGCCCGGCGACCCGGTCACCGGCGCGGTGGAGGAGTGGGCCGGTGTGACCAGCGTCTACGGCCCGGTCGCCACCGCCGTGCAGGCGCTGGCGAGCTTCGTGGGCGGTGACTCGGTCAGGCTGACGGTCTTCGCGATGGCCGTCGTGAACGCGGCGGCGTTCATCGGTACGGCGCTGCTGCTGCACCGTTTCGCCAGGGGGGACGCGGACCTCCAGCGGCGGGCGGCGCTGCTGTGGGCGGCCAACCCGCTGATGATCTATCACCTGGCCGCCGGGATGCACGTCGACACCCTCGCCATCGCCTGCATGGTCGCCGCGCTGACGGTTCGCGGTGCCGCCTCGGGGCTGCTGCTGGGGGTGGGCATCGGGGTCAAGCTCAACGCCGGGCTCGTCGCCCTCGGGCCGGCGTGGGAGCTGCGCCGCTCGCCAGGCAGGCTCGCCGTGGTGGCGGGGACCGCGACGGCCACCGTGGTGGCGATCTACGCCGTCGCCGGGCCGCACGTGCTCGACCAGGTGAGCGCCGCCAGCAGGAAGGTCTCCCTCGCCACGCCCTGGCAGCTCGTCAAGGTGGGGTTCCAGTCGGTCTTCGGGCCGGGCGCGTACTCGGCCTGGATCCAGATCGGGTCGCTGCTCCTGATGGCCTGCCTGGCCTGGCTGGTGCTGCGGGCGCTGGGGACGCCCGGGGTGCCGGGGGCGCTGGGAACACCGGGAACACCGGGAACACCGCCTGCCGACACCGCGCCCGCCGTCGCCGCCGCGATGGTGGTCGCCTGGCTGTTCGCCGCGCCGTACGCGCTGCCCTGGTACGACGGGCTGGTCTTCGCGCTGCTGGCCATGGCGTCCTGGCCGGCGCTGGAGGCGTTCATGGTGGCCAGGGTCGTCGTGTTGTCGCTGGGCTACCTTCCGGCCAGGGAGGCGCTGCGGCCCGATGATTTGCTCTGGACGAAGACCCTGCTCAGGGAGACGGTGGTGCCGTGGACGCTGCTGGCACTGACGGTCGTTCTGGCGTGGTGGGCGGCGAGAGCTGGAGGGCGCGCACGCAGGCGGCCAGCGTCAGAGGCACCGCGACCGTGAGCGCCATGGCCGGGATCGCGATGCCCGAGTCGTTCATCAGGAACCCGATCAGCGCGCAGGCCAGCGCCCCGATCAGCCCGGCGCGCAGCGCGGGCGCGAGCGCGTAGGCCCGGCCCAGAGCCGAGGCCCCCCATTGAGACGGGCGGTCGAGCACCAGGAACAGGAACGCCAGCGCGACCAGCGTGAGCAGCGACAGCGACCAGTTGCCGACCGTGACCCCGATCATCGCGCCGAACTTGCGGCCGACCACGGTCCAGGCCTCCCCGTCGAGCACCTGCTGCACGAAGGCGCCCAGGTGGGTGCGCTGGTCGGCGGGCCGCAGCCAGTCGACCACCGCTATGGCCCCGATCAGCAGGCCGCCCGCCAGGCCGACCAGGACCAGCCTGACCGGTGAGACCCGCCCGCCGGACAGCAGGATCAGGAAGACCGCGACCCCCACCAGGAACGCCGGGACCCCGCCGAAGTCGGCGCCCCACGCGGGCCAGCCGTCGGCGAACACCGCCAGCCCCCCGTACGCCGCGCACACCGCGAGCGCGAGCGCCCGCCGGCCGCGCGAGATCAGCCACTGGGCGATCCCGGCGAGGGCCAGGATCGTGCCGGCGGAGTAGACGGCGAAGGCGATGTTGCTGAAACCGTAGAAGCGCCCGCCGGTGACCGGCTCGTAGCCGGTCACCGCGTTCACCTGGAGCGCCGAGCCGGTCATCACGTCGGCCAGCAGCGCCACCGAGGTGACGGCGGCGACCACCGTCAGCGGGCCGAGCGGGTGCGCCCGCCACGGCCCGGCGAGGGCCGCACCGGCGACCGCGCAGGCGAATCCGAGGATGGTCGCGATCACCCAGACCATCGGCGCGGGCAGGCTCCACCAGGGGACCAGCTGCGCCAGGAAGGTGGAGACCGCGATCGCCCCGCTGACCACGGCGACGACCCTGACGGCCGTCAGGGCGCGGGAGCCGCCCCAGCCCCGGCGGATCGCGACGGCGGCCAGCAGGTAGAACAGGATCTGCACCGCCACGAACACCGCGAAGAACGGCCCCCTCACCTCGCGCAGCACCTGGCTCGCCAGGTCGTCGTCGGCCAGCTTCCCGGCCGTCGCCGCGACAGGCTCCCCGCTCGGCCCGTTGTTCTGCCAGGCGCGTCCCACGATCCCGTTGGGGGCCTCCAGGCCCAGCAGGCCGATCGCGGTGGCGGTCAGGTCGGTGTTCGTGACCAGGCCGTCCTGGCGGGTGGAGGTGGCGGTGAGGTAGCCGCGGGCGTACGTTCCGCCGTCCGGGGACGGGCCCCGGGCGATCGCCACGTGCAGGTGGGGCGCGGCCGAGGTGTCGGCCAGGCCGCCGACCAGGACCGTGGTCCCCGCCCCGCGCGCCGGGGGCAGGCGGTCGAGGACCGCGCCCACCACCCGGTCGGCGCCGGCCGCGGCCTCCCGCCTGGCCTGAACGGTCATCGTGACCGGGGCGCCGTCCGGGGCGAGGGCGCCACCGGTCCAGGCCCTGGCGAGGGCGTCGGCCTCAACCACGATCAGCCCGTACGGGGACAGGTCGCCCAGTTCCTCGACGCTCGCCGCGTATTTCCCGATTTTTCCGGACTTGTCGGCGGCGGCGAGCGCGGCTCCCGGCCCGACGGCCGCCACCTTCAGGCCCGCTCCGGCCGCGAGGCCGCCCAGCTGCCCGAGAACCGGCCGGTAGGAGGTCGTGGCGTTGAAAGCGGACAGCTCGGCCCAGCCGGGCACGCTCGCCCCGCCTCCGGGGGCCGCCTCCGGGGTGCGCGGGAACTCGCAGCCCGTACCGGGAGCGCCCGCCCGCTGGCCCGCCGACACCGTCAGCCAGCCCGCCACCGGGCACGTGATCCCCCGCTCGGGCGGCGGTACCGCCCGGGTGGACATGGACGCGGACCCGCCCTCGCCCACCAGCCTCCACAGGTTCGGGGTCCGCACCCGGTCCAGGTCGCTCCACTCCAGGCCCGGTATCCCGACGATCACGACCCTCTCGGGAAGCATCCTCGCCAAGGCGCCCGTCGTACCGCCTGAGGTGCTTGGAACCCCGGAAGCGCCCGGAGCTCCGGAAGCGCCTGTACCGGCGGAGGCGGCGAAGGCGCCCGGAACGCCGAGAAGGACGCAGAGCACGGTCAGCAGCAGGGATACGGCGGCCGGCGCGATCCCGGCGGCCCGGCGGAGCGCCGGTCGCGTCGCGGTCCTCCCGGTGGCCGGGCGCGCGGGCCCGTGACCGCGGTGTGTCGAAGCCATCCGGTTCCCCTGTCCGTACCCGTTGGGCGGCCACTTTCCCGGCCCCACGGTAACCTGCCTGCTCGTGAGGACTGGCGAGGTGACCACGACCGTGCGGCGCCCCTGGATGTGGCTGTCGTGGCTGCCCGCGCTGCTGCTCGTCGCCGCCGCGGTGGCACCGCTGGTGCTCCACTGGCTGGGCAACGTGGACGACCAGCGCCTGGTCGACCTGGATGTTTACCGTACCGGCGGAGCGGCGATCCTGGAGGGTCGGCCCGTTTACGGGTTCGTCACGCCCGCGCCGCAGCTGCTGCCCTTCACCTACCCGCCGGTGGCGGCTCTGCTCGCCACGCCGCTGGCGGCGATGTCGTGGGCGGCGGCGCAGTGGGTGTGGACGGCGCTGATCTTCCTGACGCTGGCGGTCACCGTCAGGCTCTCCTTCCGCGCCGTGCTCGGCGGGGCGGGCGCCGCCGCACCGGGCGAGGCGCCGGGAACGCCGGGCGAGGTCCCGGTCCCGCCGGATGCCGTTCCCGGCACGGCCGCCGGAGATCCGGCACGAACGGCGGGGACATTCCGGGGCGTACGCGCCCGGCTGGGCAGGCTCGGCGGGACGAGCGGGACGAGCGGGGCGGGAGCGGGCAGGCTGTGGACGCCCCTGCTGTTCGCCGCCCTGATGATCGCGTGCACCTACCTGATGCCGATCAGGGACCAGGTCCGCTTCGGCCAGGTGGACATCCTGCTCGTCGCGCTCTGCCTGGCCGACTGCGTGGTCCGGCGCCCGGTGTGGCCGCGCGGCATGCTGATCGGCCTGGCCACCGCGGTCAAGCTCACTCCCGGTGTCTTCCTGATCTACCTTCTCATCGCCGGTTTCGGGCCCGGCGCCAGGCGGGAGCAGCGCGGGACCTTCCTCGTGGCCGCGCTCACCGCCGCGCTGCTGACCGTGCTGCCGTTCCTGGTGATCCCGGCGGACGCCGCCGACTTCTGGTTTCGCGCGCTGCTCGACCCCGAGCGGCTCGGTGCCAACGCCGCGACCACCAACCAGTCGATGCGCGGCATGCTCATCCGGCTCTACCTACCCGACACGCTGACGAGCCTGCTCTGGGTGGCGCTGGTCGCCGTGGTCGCCTGGTACGGCTTCCGTTACGCCCGCAGGGCCCTGCTCGACGGGCACCTCGTGGCGGGGGCCGCCCTGGTCGGGCTGATGGCCGTGCTGCTGTCGCCGGTCGCCTGGATCCATCATCTGGCCTGGGTGGTCGTGGTGCTCGGCGCGCTGGCCGGTGACGGGCGCGATCCGGTCAGGCTCCGGGTGGCCGCCGGGGTCTGGCTCTACTACGTGCTGCCGATCCCCTGGTGGGGAGTGACGATCAAGGCCGCGGAGATTCCGGTGCTCAGCCCCGTGCTGGGCAAGATCGTGCAGAACGGATTCGGCCTGGGCGCGCTGGTCCTGGTCTGGTTGCTGGGCGTTTGGCTGCCCAGGCGGAGACAGGCGTTCCGGGCTCTCCCCTGAGGGGATACGGCCTCTGACGTGGCACGACTTCGGGCGATCGGGTGGAAATCAGTCGCACCGGTACGTAATCCTGCACACATTTTCTGACAGTCGCCGGATAACCTGGGGGCATGCCGAAACTCGCTTATCTGGGACCGGAGGGGACCTTCACCGAGGAAGCCCTGCGCATCCTGGCGCCTGAGGCCGAGCGCCTGCCGAGCCCGAACGTCACCGCGGCCCTGGAGGCCGCCCGGAGCGGGGAGGCCGACGGAGCCGTCGTCCCGATGGAGAACTCGCTCGAAGGCGCCATCACCACGACCCTCGACGAGCTCGCCAGGGGTGAATCGCTGATCATCACCGCCGAGCTGCTGCTTCCCGTCGAGTTCTCGCTCCTGGCGCGTCCCGACACCGAGATCGGCCACATCAAGAGGGTCTTCAGCCACCCGGCGGCCATCACCCAGTGCCGCAACTTCATCGCCCGCGAGCTGCCCGACGCCGTGGTGGTCGCCGCCCCGTCGACCGCCGCCGCGGCGCAGGAGGTCGCGCTTCCCGGCTCGCCGTACGACGCGGCCATCGCCGCGCGCATCGCCGGTGAGCACTACGGCCTGGTCGAGCTCGCGGCCAAAATCGGTGACCGCGCCGACACCGTCACCCGGTTCGTCCAGGTGTCGCGTCCCGGCCCGCTGCCCGAGCCGACCGGTGCCGACCGCACCTCGCTGGTCGTCTTCCTCGCCGACGACCACCCGGGCGCGCTGCTGGAGATGCTGACCGAGTTCTCCGTCCGCGGCGTCAACCTGTCCCGCATCGAGTCGCGGCCCACCGGCGACGGCATCGGCCGCTATTTCTTCCATTTCGACTTCGAGGGCCACGTCGCCGACGCCCGCGTCGGAGAGGCGATCTCCGGGCTCCACCGGATCTCCGCCGAGGTGCGCTTCCTGGGCAGTTACCCGCGTGCCGACGGCCTCTTCCCGCAGATCAAGCACGGTACGAACGACGGCGACTTCGCCGAGGCCGCCGGCTGGCTCGGCAGGATCCGCACCGGCCAGGTCTGATCGTCACCCGGCCGACGAGCCGGTTCCTGCTTCCCCGGGCGGGAGACGGGCGGAAGCCGGGTGCGCGCCCGCCTGAGGTGTCCCGGCGGGCGGGAAACGAAGGCCTCGGCCGTGACGCCACCGCCGAGGCGGGGGCGGGCCGGGTTAATCCGGGCGCGGGCGCGAGCAGTACATCGGTAGCCTTGTGGTTGTGATTGACCTGCGTACCCTTCGTGAGGATCCCGACCGGCTACGGGCGTCGCAGCGTGCCCGCGGTGAGGACGACTCTGTCGTCGACACGCTGCTCGATCTCGACGAGCGGCGGCGCGGCGCGCTGAGCCGCTTCGAGACGCTCCGCGCCGAGCAGAAAAACGTCGGCAAGTCGGTCTCCCGTGCCTCTGGGGAGGAGAAGGCGACCCTGCTGGAGCAGGCGAAAGACCTCTCCTCGCAGGTCAAGTCCGCCGAGGCCGAGGCCGAGAGGCTCGCAGCCGAGCTCGGCGAGGTGCTCTACACGGTGCCCAACCTCGTGGAGGAGGGGGCTCCCGCGGGCGGCGAGGACGACTACGTCGTGCTGGAGGAGATCGGCGAGAAGCCGTTCTTCGACTTCGAGCCCAAGGACCATCTGGAGCTGGGCGAGCTGCTCGGCGCGATCGACATGGAGCGCGGCGCGAAGGTCTCGGGCTCGCGGTTCTTCTTCCTGAAGGGTGTCGGCGCCCGGCTGCAGCTCGGGCTGCTCAACATGGCCATGCAGCAGGCGATCGAGGCGGGCTTCGTCCCGATGATCACACCTGTGCTGGTCAAGCCGGAGTCGATGAAGGGCACCGGCTTCCTCGGCGCCCACGCCAGCGAGGTCTACCACCTGCCCGACGACGACCTGTTCCTGGTCGGCACGAGCGAGGTGCCGATGGCGGCCTACCACAGCGACGAGATCCTCGACGGCTCCGCGCTCCCGTACCGCTACGCGGGATGGTCCTCCTGCTTCCGCCGCGAGGCGGGCTCGTACGGCAAGGACACGCGGGGCATCATCCGGGTCCACCAGTTCGACAAGGTCGAGATGTTCTCCTACGCCCGGCCCGAGGACGCGCACGCCGAGCACCTGCGTCTGCTCGACTGGGAGAAGGAGATGCTGGCCAAGGTCGAGCTGCCCTACCGGGTGATCGACACCGCGGCCGGAGATCTGGGGTCCTCGGCCGCGCGGAAGTTCGACTGCGAGGCGTGGGTGCCCAGCCAGGGCCGCTACCGCGAGCTCACCTCGACCTCCAACTGCACCGACTTCCAGGCCCGCCGCCTCGGTGTCCGCTTCCGCGACTCCGGCGGCAAGCCCCAGCACGTGGCCACCCTGAACGGCACGCTGGCCACCACCCGCTGGATCGTCGCCATCCTGGAGAACCACCAGCAGGCCGACGGCTCCGTCGTGCTCCCCAAGGCCCTGCGCCCGTACGTCGGCCTCGACGTGCTCGAACCCGTCCAGTAAGCCAGCTCCCCGCTCGCGGCGAAGCTCGCAGTGAAAAGGCCCCGCCGTGCGGCGGGGCCTTTTCACGTTCACGCCGGGGGCTCCACCGCCTTCACCACCTCCACCCGGCCGAGGCGAGACCGGGCGAGGCCGGGGTCTCGCGGATGCTCCATGGGCGGGTGGACCAGCCGTGACGCGGCCCGGTTCGGGCATGGCGGCATTCGTGACCGAGCGTGTCCTCTGGAGAATCTTCCCGCTCATCCCGCTCATCCCGCTCGGTTCACCGAGGCGGTCCGCTCCGCTCGTCCTGCTCGTTCCGATCACTCCGTGAGGTAGCGCTGGAGCGTGGGGCCGAGCCAGTCGACGATCTCCTCCCGGGACATGGCCACCACGGGCGGCAGGCGCAGGACGTAGCGGCACAGGGCCATGCCGAGGACTTGGGTGGCGGTGAGCCCGGCCCGTATCGCGGCCTGGGCGGGGTCGGCTCCGAGGCGAGCGGTCACAGGGCCGAGCTGGGTGGCGAAGATCTCGCGCATGCGCTCGGCGGCGCCCTCGTTGGTGACCCCGGTACGGAGCAGGATCATCATGCCCTCGTCGTTCTCCCAGCGGTCGAGGAAGTGGGCGACGAGAGTCCTGCCCACCACCTCTCGGGGAACCGCCGCCAGATCCGGAAACCTCAGGTCGACGTCGGCCGCGGCGGCGAAGAGCCCGTCTTTGTTGCCGTAGTAGCGCATGACCATGGACGGGTCGATGCCCGCGTCCGAGGCTATGGCCCGGATGGTGGCCCGCTCGTAACCGTCCGCCGCGAAGCGCTCGCGTGCCGCGCTCAGGATCGCGGCCTTGGTGTCCTCCGAGGTTCTCCGCATGTCAACAAGTGTAGGCCAACGACTGTTGACATCGCCAGGGAGGAGGCGCACAGTTATGCCAACGAACGTTGACCAACAAGCGTTGGCATATAAAGGAGGACGAATGCTTCCCACGCTTCCCGCGACCACGGACGTTCTCGTCGTCGGCGCGGGCCCGACCGGCCTCACCACCGCCGTCCAGCTCGCCGGCCAGGGATTCGACGTGACCGTCGTCGACGACCAGGCGGCCGGTGACAACACCTCGCGAGCCGCCGTCGTGCACGCCAGGACGCTGGAGGTTCTCGAGGATCTCGGAGTCTCCGAGCGTCTGGCGGCCCTGGGCATCCACGCCCGGCGCTTCACCATCAGGGACCGCGACAGGATCCTGGTGCCGGTCGGCTTCGACCGGCTCCCGACCCGCTACCCCTACACGCTGATGGTCTCCCAGGCCGTGACCGAGCGGGTGCTGCTGGAGCGCCTCGCCGAACTGGGCGGACGTGTCGCCAGGCCGTACACCCTGGAAAGCCTCACCCAGGACGCCGAGGGGGTGACCGCGCGCTTCTCCGGGGGTGCGGTCGTCACCGCGAAGTACCTCGTCGGCGCCGACGGCATGCACAGCACGGTTCGCGAGCAGGTGGGAGTCGCGTTCGAGGGTGGGCGGTACGCGGAGTCGTTCAGCCTGGCCGACGTGCGCCTCACCGGCGGGGTGCCCGGCGACGAAGTCATCCTCTACTTCTCGCCCGCCGGGCTGGTCGTGGTCGCGCCGCTGCCCGACGGCACCCACAGGATCGTCTCCACCGTGGACGAGGCGCCACCCGTGCCCGACGTGGCCTTCGTCCAGGGGCTGCTGGACGCCCGGGGTCCCCGGAAGGAGCGCGCCGTGGTCGGCGAGGTCGTCTGGGGATCGCGCTTCCGCGTCCACCATCGCGTGGCCCGTACGTTCCGCGCCGGGCGGGTCCTGCTCGCCGGTGACGCCGCGCACGTCCACAGTCCTGCGGGAGGGCAGGGAATGAACATCGGAATCCAGGACGCCACCGCCCTTGCCGAAGCCCTCACGATCGCTCTCAAGGGCGGAGAGGGGGCACTGGACCGCTACGCCGCCACCCGCCGCCCCGTCGCACTCCAGGTCGTCGCCTTCGCCGGGTGGCTCTCCGGGCTGGCCAACGTGAACAGGCACCTGCGACCGGTCAGGAACCTGTTCCTGCGGATCCTGGCGCTCAGCCCGATCTTTCGCCGGCGTCTCGCCCGGCGTCTCTCGGGTCTGGTCTACCGGTGAGGCCCTCGGGTCCCGGCCGGTGTCCTCGCGGGTGACCGCGGGGCGGGAGCACGCGGGGCCGGCCCGCCGGAGCGCTCCGGGACGCCTTGGAGGACCCCGGAGTGGCCGGAAAAGGTAGAAGGCGGGGTTCGCTAGAAGCGAACCCCGCCTTCCGGTTCAACCAAGAGGTCTATGCGTCAGACGGCGCGGACCTGCGAGGCCTGCGGGCCCTTCTGGCCCTGGGTGATCTCGAACTCGACCCGCTGGCCGTCTTCGAGGCTACGGTAGCCGTTGCCCTGGATCTCGGAGAAGTGCACGAACACGTCCGGTGCACCGCCGTCCGGTGCGATGAAGCCGAAGCCCTTTTCAGCGTTGAACCACTTGACGGTTCCCTGAGCCATTAAAGCTCTCCCTCAGGATTTGAAACTTTGGGATTCACACCTCATGAACCCCATGTGTCGTACAGCGGGCCCCGGGGTGGCTCAGTCAAACTGGTTTTCACAACGGGATTCAGCTAATACAACGCCATCACATCTAACACTATCCGGCGCAGGCGTGTTCCCGCCATGAGGAGATTCCTCGGATCGGATCCCCGGAGCCGACGCGTCGGCCATCGTGCACACTGGGACGTGTTATGCGAAGTCCCAGGCTGGTCGCCACCGACCTCGACGGCACCGCTCTGCGCTCGGACGGCACCGTCTCCCCCCGCACAGCCGCCGCTTTTGCGCTTGTGGAGAACGCCGGGGCCACGCTGGTCTTCGTGACCGGCAGGCCACCTCGCTGGATGCACATGGTCGCGGGAGCCGTACGCCATCGGGGGCTGGCCATATGCGCCAACGGAGCCCTCGTCTACGACCTGCACAGCGAGCGGATCGTCAAATCCCACCTCATCCACCCGGACGTGCTTGAAGAGGTGGTGAGACGCCTCCGTGAAAAGGTTCCCGACCTTGCCTTCTCAGTGGAATACGAGGGCGGATTCGCCCACGAATCGGACTTCCGTCTCGGGGGATGGGACAGCGCGGCGGTCGCCGGACTCCGTGTCGGAAGGGACACACTAACCTCGCGGCCATGCGCCAAACTTCTGGCACTACATCCCAGAATGGACCCCGACATCCTCCATGCGGCGGTTTATGGGCTGGTAGGCGACCTGGTCACCCCCACCCATTCCAGCGGCCGGGCACTGATCGAGATGAGCGCGCACGGTGTGACGAAGGCCTCGGCGCTGGCCCATCTCGCCACGACGCTGGGCATCGTGGCCGAGGAAGTGATCGCCTTCGGCGACATGCCCAACGATCTTCCGATGCTGCGATGGGCCGGCGTCTCGTACGCCGTCGCCAACGCCCACCCGGAGGTGCTGGCCGCGGTCGATCACGTGACCGCGGCCAACAACGACGACGGGGTCGCCGGAGTTCTTGAGGAGCTCTACAGGTCGTGACGGGCTCCGGGGAGCACCGCGGGCCCCGCGAAGGCCCTGTGGGCGGCGGTGGCCGCAGGCCTCCGCCTTGCCCTCGCGCGTCCCCCGATCAGGCCCGCGGGCGCCGCGCGGTCCCTACAGGTAGGGACCCGCGTTGCCGGCGGCGCCTTCCTGCTGCTGGAGGGACATGCCGCCGGGCAGCGCCCTGCGCATGTTCTCCAACTGGGCGCGAGCCGCCATCTGCTGGGCGAACAACGTGGTCTGTATGCCGTGGAACAGCCCCTCAAGCCAGCCGACCAGCTGCGCGTGGGCGATCCGGAGCTCCGCCTCGCTGGGCGGGGTGCCGTTGACGTCCTCGGTGAAGGGCAGCGAGAGCCGTTCCAGCTCGTCGACCAGTTCCGGCGCCAGACCGTCTTCGAGCTCCTTGATGGAACTCTGGTGGATCTCCTTGAGCCGCTTGCGGCTGGCCTCGTCCAGCGGAGCCGCCCGGACCTCCTCAAGGAGCTGACGGATCATGCTGCCGATGCGCATCACCTTCGCAGGCTGCTCGACGAGGTCGGCGATGGACCGGCTCTCGCCCTCCTCCTCGCCCTGGGAGCCCTGGGGACCCACGACCACGATGTGCGGAGTGCTCTCCTCAGCGTTCATAACCTCAACTTACTAGCAGGATTTTCCCAATGTGTTCTCCGGACTCCAGGATGCGGTGAGCCTCGGCCGCGTCACTCATCGGCACCTGGGCGTGCACCACGGGCCGGATCGCCCCGGCGTCGAGCAGGGGCCAGACGTTGTCCACTACCCCGCGCACGATGACCCCCTTCTCGTCGACGGGCCGGGAGCGCAGTGTGGTGCCGTGCACCGAGGCCCGCTTGGCGAGCAGGGCTCCCAGGTTCAGCTCGCCCTTCGCCCCACCCTGCAGGCCGATGACGACCAGCCGTCCGCCCGTCTTGAGAACCTTGATGTTCCCCGGAAGATACTTGCCGCCCATGATGTCGAGGATCACGTCGGCCCTGACCTTCTCCGAGAAGTCCTCCCGCCGATAGTCGATCCCCTCGTCGGCGCCCAGCTCCAGGCAGCGGGCGATCTTCTCGGGAGACCCGGCGGTGACGACCACGCGCGAGCCGAACGCCTTCGCCAGCTGTACGGCCATCGTGCCGATCCCGCTGGCACCGCCGTGCACGAGGAGGGTCTCCCCCTTCCGCAGGCGCGCGGTCATGAAGACGTTGGACCAGACCGTGCAGGCCACCTCGGGCAGCCCGGCCGCCTCGACCAGGTCGACGCCCTCCGGCACCCGCATGACCTGCTGCCAGGGCACGGCGACCTTCTCCGCGTACCCGCCCCCGCTGAGCAGCGCGCACACCCGGTCGCCCGGCGCGAACCCCTCGACGTCCGGACCCACGGCCTCGACCACGCCGGAGCACTCCATGCCCGGGTACGGTGAGGCGCCGGGAGGCGGGTCGTAGAAGCCCTGGCGCTGCAGCGCGTCGGCCCTGTTGACCGCGGAGGCGGCCACGTCGATGATGATTTCGCCACGCTCGGGCAGCGGATCGGGAACCTCCCGCCACGTCAGAACTTCCGGTCCGCCTGGTTTATCGATCACGATGGCGCGCATGTGAGCAAAGGTATCCGCTGAGGCCCAACTTGGTGGTTGCTCGCGTTGACAGGAACACAGGGCGTTAACCTGCTATGTGTTTGCTGCCCTTTTATGCCCATCCCGAGGGGGAACACGGTGGCAAGACACGATCGTGAGGAATCTCTCGAGGAACAGCTCGCGTGGCTTGACGCCATCAAGGAGCAGGAGGAGGAGGCGCCCGCCCTGGCGGTGAAGGCCGGCGTGACGGACGACGCCGTCGTTTCGCCGTACCCGAAGGACCCGTGGAGCCTGGTCCCCACCGAGTCCGACGCGACGTCCTCGCCGTTGTTCCGCGCGGCCGTCGACTCGGCTCACCCGGCCGACCCGCCGGTGGAGGACGCTGACGCGGCCGAGTGGATCGAGGCCTCCGACACGGTGAGTTCCTTCACCGTGCCCGCCCCGGCCTCCGGCAAGCAGGACAACGACGGCTTCCTCGCGCCGCTCAAGCCTCTGCCGCGCCCGGAGCCGGCCGAAGCCGGCGACTACGGTCTCGCCGACTTCACCGAGCCGCACATCCGCACCCCGTTCGCGGCGCCCGCCCAGGAGCCGTCCCGGGGCCTGTTCGAGCAACCCCAGCGCCCGGCGGAGCCGGCCGAACCTTTCACGCCCGCCGCCTCCGCTCCCGCCCCGGCCGAGCCCTCCGACCTGGAGCCGCTCAAGCCGTCGTCCTCGGACACCCAGCGGTTCACCTTCGGCAGTACGGAGTTCGGCGACACCGACTCCGACCGCTTCTCCTTCGGAAGCGGCGGCACGCGATCCACCTCGGGCGGCAAGGACTTCTCCTCGACCAGCGGAGATTTCTCGACCGGAGCCACCGACGCCGACAGGTCCCCGTCCGGCACGTCCGGATCCGGCACGTCCGGTGCGTCCGGCACGTCCGACGGTGGCGACCGGTTCCCCGGTGCCGGTGCCGAGCACGACCGTACGATCTTCGAACCCTTCGAGTCCTTCGAGTCCACGGTGACGTCGGCGGCGAAGGAGTCGCCCAGGCAGGCACCCGAGCGCTTCGAACCCGCCTCGGATCGCTTCGAACCCGTTCCGGCGCCCGTCGCTTCGTCCAGTCCCGAGCCCGAACCGGAGTCGGAGCCGTTCCGGGCCCCCGAATCCTTCGGCACCGACAGGCCCGAACCGGCCGCGTCGCCGGAGCGTCCCTCCACCTCGGGTTCCTTCGGTTCTGAGACCACTTCGCGCTCCTTCGGTACGGAGCGCTCCAACTCGGCTCCGTCGGCTTCTTCCTCCGGTTCCTCTGGTTTCGCCGCCTTCTCCGGTCCCACGGCCTTCGCGCCGGGCCGGGACGCGCCGCCCGCCTCCGAGCGGGAGACCGTCTCGCCCCAGGAGCGCGCGGAACGGGAGAACCCCTTCGCACCCGGGCGGGACGCGTCCGAACCGGTGCGGGAGCCGTACCAGGCACGCCGCCGCCAGACGGCTCCGGCACCCGTCTTCGGCGCACCGGTCAGGCATCAGCCTCCGGGCACGGCTCCCCGGCAGTCCGCCGACAGCCTTGACCCGGAGTCGCTGCTGAGGGGCCGTCGCAACGCGCCCGCCGGAGGCTGGCGGAAGCTGGTCTACAAGGCGTCGGCCGGGCTGATCAAACCGGGCGAGTCCCCGGAGGTCCGCCGCCGCAGGGAGCTGGTCGGCCGCGCACGCACCCCGGTGGCCACCGGCCACCACCGCGTCGCCGTGCTCAGCCTCAAGGGTGGTGTCGGCAAGACCACGACCACGGTCGGCCTCGGCGCCACTCTGGCCCAGGTGCGTGGCGACCGGGTGATCGCGGTCGACGCCAACCCCGACCGGGGCACCCTGTCGGACAAGGTGGAACTCGAAACCTCCGCGACCGTCCGCGACCTGCTGAACGAGCGCCAGCAGATCAAGAGGTACGTCGACATCCGGGCCTTCACCTCCCAGGCCCCGTCGCGCCTGGAGATCCTCGCCTCCGACCGGGACCCGTCGGTGTCCGAGGCCTTCAGCGCGGCCGACTACCAGTCGGTCTCCCAGGTCCTGGAGAACTTCTACTCGATCTGCATCACCGACTGTGGCACCGGCCTGCTCCACTCGGCCATGTCCGGCGTCCTCGGCCTGGCCGACCAGCTCGTCCTGGTCAGTTCCCCCTCCGTGGACGGCGCCCGCGCCGCCTCGGCGACCCTCGACTGGCTGGAGGCCCACCACTACGAGGAGCTCGTCCGCTCCGCGACCGTGGTGCTGTGCAGCGTCCGCCCGCGCTCGAAGTCGACCGTCGACCTCGACCGCCTGGAAGCCCACTTCGCGGCCCGTTGCCGCGCCGTCATCCGCGTTCCCTACGACCCGCACCTTGAGGAGGGCGCGGAGATCGACCTGGAAAGGCTCCAGGCCGCCACCCGCGAGTCCTACCTCCGCCTGGCCGCCTCGGTCGGCGACGGTTTCGCCGGCCCCCAGCCCTGATCCACACCCGGCGGGTGCCACGTCTCCAGATTGGAGCCGTGGCACCCGCCGGGTCCGGGCACGCCCGGGCCAATGAGAGACTAGGGTGCAATCTGACGCGTTCTTTGGACGTGTCATCAGGAGAGCTCGCCTAGTGGACGATGGCGGCGGTCTTGAAAACCGCTAGGCCGGGTGACCGGTCTCGTGGGTTCGAATCCCACGCTCTCCGCTGAGCATCAGAAACGGCGTCTGACCAGGGACTTCCCTCGGATCGGGCGCCGTTGTTCGTTTCCGGGATGTGCGGCCGTATGCCGCTCTGAGCGGCCCTGAGTCGGTGTTCGCGGAATATGCGCGGAATGATGTTGGTCGCATCCGCGCAGGTCGCGTTGGAAGAATCGCTGCGGGACGCCTTCGAGGAGCGACGGTGGAGATGGTGGATTGGAGCCGGATACCCGGCCCGCGTTGGGCCTCCAGCAATCCCGGCGCGGTTCAGGTTGAACCGCGCCGGGATTGCTGGAGGCTTTGGTCTGTCCCGGCGCGGTTCAGAGCGTCATCGCGACCCAACGAAGGTACGAGGAGAGGGAGCGTGCCCCATCGATGAACCGAGGATCGCGCCGCTCCATCACCCGCTCCTGCGGTTCTTCTTGAACTCCTCGACCAGCTTGAAGAACTCGGATTCGGAGGCGGCGAACTTCGTGATGCCCTTCTCCCGATCGGTCGTCACGAAGTACAGCCAGGGCCCGGCGGCCGGCTTCAGAGCAGCTTCGAGGGCATCGGCGCCCGGGTTGCCGATGGGACCGGGCGGCAGGCCGAGGCGCGCATAGGTGTTGTACCGCGACCGGCTCTTGAGATCCTCGTTCGAGGCCCTGATGCCGAACTTGTTCAGGCCGTACAGAACCGTGCTGTCCAACCCCAGCTTCATCTCGGGCGTGTGGTTCAGCCGGTTGTAGATGACCCGCGCGATCTTGGGCATGTCGCGCTTGTTGTGCGACTCGGCCTGGACGATGCTGGCGATGGTCATGATCTCCAGTGGCGTACGGCCGACACGCCCGGCGCCGTCGACCAGGTCGCTGTCCTCGGCGGCGCGATCGAAGCGTGCCACCATCGCGGCGAGGAGTTCGTCGGGGCTCGATATGGGCAAGACCTCATAGGTTCCGGGGAAGGCGAATCCTTCCAGCGCGCCCTTGGCGTAGGCCGGAAGGCCGAGCGCCCTGCCGTCCTTGGCGGCCCGCTCGAACTTCTCCAGCGGCTTGCCGGTGGCGGTCGACAGATCCTTCAAGACCTGGGAGAGCCGCAGTCCTTCGTGCACCGTCACGGTGATCCGGGTCTCCGCACGCGTCTCGCCGGAGCCCTGCCCGGTGAGAACCTCGGGGGCCGCCGTCCGAGAGGACAGGCCCTGGACCACGAGCGTGGATCCGACCGCCATCACGGTTACGGTCGCCGCCGCCGCCAGGGCGAGGCCGCACCGACGGGATCGACTCCGGTTGACGCGGAGGAACCGACCCGGTGGGGGTGGCTGCTCCTCATGGGCCATGTCGGAAAGGGTCTCGCGCAGCAGATCCTCGATGCTCATCCGAACTCCCTCACGGTGCTCAGTTCAGGTGCGGCCTTCTTCAGACGCTCCAACGACCGGTAAATCTGGCTGCGCACCGACCCCACCCTGACACCGAGCAAACGCGCGATCTCGGTCTCGGACAGGTCTTCGAAGTAGCGCAGCACGAGCATGGTCCGCTGCCGGGGTGTCAGCCGGGCAAGAGCCGCACGCATCACCAGGCGAAGATCCACCATCTCGGCGTGCCCGTCGCCGATCTGTTCGGGCAGCCATCCGGTGGACACTTCCGCGACGCGGGAACGGCGCCGCCACCAGCTCACCTGTTCGTGGTACATGGCGCGGCGGACGTACCCCTCGATGGCCGCGGGGTCGCGCAGGCTGCGCCACTTCACCGCTGTCTTCGACAGTGCCGACTGCATCAAGTCCTCGGCGGCGTGCCGATCGCCGGTCAGCAAGTACGCGGTACGGAACAGCGCCCCTGATCGATCGATGACGAACTCCCGGAAGTCCGCCTCAAATCCTGGATCCACCTGTCCTCCTCGCGATGTCACCAAGCAAGGACGCGGGCAGGACGTCGATCTATGCCGGCATGGCCGAACCGATCCGCATCAAGGGATGCATGCCCTGGCCTGCGTCATCTACCTTCGCCACTTGCGGGCCTCAGCCTGAAACGACTTTTTAAAGGGCGGAGGGCGCGGAGTGAGTTCTCGACGAGGACGCGGTTCTGGATCGGTGCCGCCCTCCCGATCGCCTGATGGTTGCCATCTCCGCTCGGGGCCGGGGGCGATCGACGGGCACCGGGTTGTCCTGAACGGACAAGATCAGAGCTGCTAATGCGGTTTGGGGGGAGACATCGGAGGCGTACCCACTGCGTGCCCGACAGCCCGAGGCCGGTCATGGCCGTTGCGGGATATACGCGGGATGATCCTCGGCGGTTGAGGCACGGGAAGATGCTGCCGCCCTGGTGAGATCCCTTCTCTCTGCGGGAAACGCAGCCCTCCTGAAAGCCGTTGGGCCGGGTGACCGGTCTCGTGGGTTCGAATCCCACGCTCTCCGCAGGGGCGCCGCCGCGTGCCGCACCAGGACCGGGGTGTCATCGTGGGCCGGGCGGCGCTTGCCCGGGTCGGGTGCCGGCGGGCGGCCGAACAAGCCGGTGAGGCGATGGGCCGTGCCACGTGAGCGAGGGAAACCGCCTGCGGGGACCGTCCTCTGCTCCAGTTGGGTTTCGAGATACCAGGGCCGCGTTTCCACAAGGCGCCCGATTCTCAGAGAAAAGGGCCTTCAACGGCTCATGCGCAGGCTCGGCTCAATCCAAGAGGACCGCATTCGGCACCGTGCGAACTCCGACGACGGACGGCGCGCCCCCTCCACCCATTCAACGGTCGAAGGCGTATGACGTGTGCGCGTCCACTTCAATGACGTCGGTCGATCAAGCCTATGACCCTCGCTTTTGAGACGCGCGACCACAGGTCATCGAGATGGCGACGTTCACAAAGGTCCTGGCGGGCTCGAATCGGCCCTCAGGGCGCCGGCTGTCCGACGGCCAAGGTCGTTCCAATTGATATCGAGCTCCACGTCGTCAAGCCGGGTCGCGAGATCCGCCATGAGGGCGGTGGTGCGGATGATGAGGTCGGGTGTTATGGATTTCATGCAGTCGGTCTCCAACCGCCTGATCTCCTTGCTCCGCGCCTGCGGGATTTCGCGTTCCATTCCGCGTCCCGGATGGCGATAGCTTCGCCCGCGTGGAGGGACTCCCGTAATCACTCGGACCAGAAGGGTCGCGTTCTCCAGAATCTGTCGATAGTATTTACGTGCCTGCCAGTCGTTTCCTCTGGAGATTTCTTTCGCGACCTTCATGATCTTGATGTAGCTATCAACCATCGCCGACCTCGCAAGGGCGACAGTCGGGATGGAGGTCAGAGCCGATTGGGCCAGCGACCGACGCAGAAGGTTGGCCGGATCATGGGCGATCTTTCCACCCGCCCCCCTCATGTAGTTCGGTTCAAGCTGCGTTTCGTCACGTACGATGATCGAAACACACCCGTGAGATCTTTGCACGCCGGTGAAGGTCCAGCCGAAATTCTCCTTGTATTCGGGGCCGTGGAAGATCCAGGGTGACACCAGGGCGCGCAGGAGATCCAGGGCCTTTTCCTCGACGAAGGAATGTAGAGAATTCCTCCGGACATAGATAAAAAAATCAAGGTCGGAGTCATCGTCCGACTCGTCCCTGCCGACCGACCCGCCGACTTCGACGGCCAGGATTTCCGAGTACTCGGGAGAATCCGTGATGAAGTGATTCATCATATCGGTCAGAGATGGCCGGTCCTTGCTGGTCATGGCATCTTGGTCGACTTCGTCCATGAACGCGACCTCGTAATCTCGGCAAGACTCACAAGGAAGAAAACCGTGGCACCACAACTACGTCAACCCCTCCGATCGGAAAATACGGAAGGCGGCTGAGGGGGAGGCGAAGGTCGGCATCGGCCGCAGGGAGCCGACCTCTGTGCCGGCGGACCACGAACCGGAGCCCAGGCCGTCCGGCATGCGATCTTGCCGAAGCATGACCGTTTCCGCCTGGCATCCAATTAGCAATGAAATGACAGTAAACGCACTAAGAATACTTGTAGATGATTTTGGAGGTTGACATTTGACGCTGTCATTGATGTGCTCTATCACAGGTGTCTTCGGGGAGTTGCGCAGGTAGGAGTCGCTCAGGAGGGCCTATGGTGGAGGCGAGGGCGGCGAGTCGATTCGCGATCGCGGTGCTGGAGGCCACCCGCGCCCCGAAGCCCGAGATCACCGCCTTGGTGATCGCGCAGTTCGATGGGTCCACTCGATTGCGCACCTTCGCGTGGATCTTCTGTCCGCCGCCACACGCCATCACCCGTATCCCCCCGTGGCGACGCCGTGACCTGGTTCTCGCACCGCCGTTCCCCGAATCCCGTCGCCAGATCGTGCAGGCGCTCGCGGAAAGGACCGTGGTCGTCTCGACCGAATCCGACCTCCTGCTGCTTCGCGATCAGCTTCCTGGCTGGACTCCGCAGGGTGCGCTGCTTTTCCGTGACTGGAGCCGTCTTGTCCCACGCTCGACGATCGCGCACATCCCCTATACGCGTGCCGCTCGGCGGCGTATCAGGATACGCAGGTCACCGTGGATCCATCCCGGCCGGCTGACATGGCGATGGACGCCGCCGACCACCTGGAATCAGATCCGTCCAAAGCAGAGATCGACCAGGGGGAGCGAGACCATCTCCCTGCGATAGACGAGCTCCTCTGCGAAGCCGAATTCGCCGAGGACGCGCGCATTCTGACGGATCCGGTCACCACGCCTCATCAGCGTCATACAGAAGTCTGATCCGGCGACGATGCTCTGGTGGTACCGGGCCAGCGGGACGGTGTAAAACTCACCTTCCCGCAGAGAGCTGTCTTCCTCGCCGGCGAGTGAGAGGACGGTCTCCGTCCGCCTCAAGCTGGAGGCCATGTGGACGGCGGAGGCGAGATAGAGCGGGCCCGCCAGGTCGCCGGCCTCCTCCGGAAGATTCTCGTACTGCAGATCACGGATTGATCCGGACAGGATCGTGCTTTCGAGATCCCAGGCGTGGCTGTGGACGAGCCATGCGGGATCCTGGGTGTGCCGCTCTCTCTCGGGCCAGCAGTGCAACGCGTAGCGACGCCCCTCCGAATCCTGCGCGAGCTCGATCCGGAAGAAGCCGAGCGCATGCCAGTAAGGACGGAAGCCGGTCAGCCGGTGCCGCGCGACCAGGATCCGCACCGCCTTCCTGAGCTCGTCGGCATCTTGTTGATCGAAGGCCGTGGCCAGACGCTCGGTGGCTTCTCCATCACCGGCGGTGCTCATCGGGCCGCCCTGGCGTGGTCCGCCGGCTTCCGCGGTGGCCCCGTTGCAGGTTTCATGAAGAACCATCTCTCTCTCCGAAGTAAGGCGTCGGAGCATATGATGTGGAAATACCCCACGATGGCAGTACCTGTCTAGAGGCTGAGAAGAACGTGAAGGCGAGCGGTGACTTCCCGGATCCGGTTCCGGTCTCCACCGGAGAATGGAAATACCTTTACGGTCGGGCCTTCGGGGTCGAGGGGGTCATGGACCGAAACCACCGGCAACTCTTCGCTGATGTGGGAACAGATCTCGCCGCCATCGCCCCGGAGGCAATCATCGACCTGGGCTGCGGAAACGGACGATTCTCCCTCGCCGTATCCGCGCGCGCCTCCACGCCGACGATATCTCTCCTTCTGGACAAGGATCGCGATCTCCTGAGCACGGCGGTCGCCGGCCATCTCGCGAACGGCTCCCGGGCATGGCCTCTTCTGGCCGACGTGGACTTTCTTCCCTTTCCTGAAACACTCGAAATCCGCAGGCCCGCGGTGCTCCTCTCTCATGTCCTGTATTACAGCCGGTCCTGGCCGTATCTTCTTTCGCGTGTCCTGCGTATGATCGAACACTCGAACGGGTGCTGTGTTATCGTCACAAGAACCCGCCGGTCGGACTCCTACCGCCTCAGGCGTGCCGTACGAAGTGCACAAAATCAGGAGAACGCCGCAATGGTGCAGAGCGAGGTCGTGGCCGAATGGCTGACGGATCACGACGTTCCGTTTCTCTCCAGGATGACGAGAACCGATCTTCCCGTCCCTTTGCCACACGGCTCCGAAGCCGCACTGCGTGATCTCCTCTTTCAGGACTCCGAGCTGCGCGGTCTTCTCGCCCTCGTATGCCACCAAGATCCATGCACCATGGATGTTTCTTCCTTCACCGCGCTGGCGCGTTCTCTCGCCCCCGGCCCGGAAGGCGGGACGCTTCTCTCGTTCGAGAATGAGGCCCTGATCGCCTGGCCGGGCTCTGTCACCTGATTCGCATACCGTTTCCCGGAAGGTGGTCCTCGTGCCGCACATCGATATCAAGTACCGTTCCGACGTCCTCGGAGAAGACCAACTCGTAGGTGCCGTCGATCTGCTGATCGAAGTGGTGGCAAAGCATTTCCAGGAACGGCCGGAGTTCGTCTCCCTGGAAATCTCTCCTCAGCACAACGTGGTCAAGAACCGAAAGACCGTCGACATCGAGGTCGATTCTTCGCCCGACCCCGGAGGAGTACGGGCCGGCGCCACCAAGGCGCTGTCGGAGGAGCTCAGCGCCGTCCTCGGACGACACTTGGAGGAGCTCGGATTCCACGGCACCGAGATCAGTGCCTGGGTGCGAGTCTTCTCCGCGGGGACGTACACCTACCATCGCACTTCCGATTAGCGATCGTGAGCCCTCCCCATGCGGCCACCCCGTGGCGGACCGTCATCGCAGAAGCGTGGCGGTCCTACCAGAACCGCGGCTGGGGCGTGGGTGCGGCGGCCGTCGACTCCGACGGCTCAGTGATCGAGGTCGCCGGTAACAGCTGCTCCTCCACGGCCGAACACGCCGAGGTCCTCCGGCATGCCGAGATCGAGGTCCTGAACCGGCTGACCAGGCCACAGCGCAGGACGTGCATCATCTACACCACGCTCGAACCCTGCGTGCTGTGCCTCGGAGCGCTCACGTTCTGCCGGGTCCCCGTCGTGGCGTTCATGGCGCGAGACTTCTCGTTCTCGGCCGGCTGGCGCCACCTTCGGCAGGCCCCGATCCTCGGATCACGCGTCCCCACCTTCCGGGGGCCCGAGCAGGACGTATCGGCGACCTTCGCACGGCTGCTGTCGATGGTCGCCGAGATGGAGAACGGGCACGGCAGCGGCTCGTTCGGGCTCGAGCAGCGGATGGCTCCGAAGCTCAAACGCCTCGCCGACGAATGCGTCGAGACCTCCGTCTTCCGGCGGGTCCACGCTGACGAGGACGGCTGGGAGACACTGCTCTGCGAGCTTCGGCCACGGCTGGACTCGGTGACCGAGGAACTGCGCCGAGCAGAGATCCGCATGAACCGGCTTGGGATGCTCTGAGACCCTGTGGTGTGGCCTGCCTGACAGGCTCTAAGCCCTGGAAAGGCCGCCGTCGACCGTGATCGTGGTCCCCGTGAGGAAGCCGGCGCCGCACAGGTATGTCACCGCCTCGGCGACCTCTTCGGGCGAGCCAAGACGACGCAGCGGGGTCTTGCCCACCACGTCGGCGATGTACTCCTCGCCTGATCTCCTCGTCATCGCAGTGTCGATGTTTCCTGGCGCCACGGCGTTCACGGTGATTCCTGCTTCGGCACACGTGGAGGACAACGCCTTTACGGCGGCGTCGAGCGCCGCCTTCGACATCGAATAGGAAAGGACCCACGGCGAGGCGAGCTCGCCATAGATCGTTGAGACGACGACGATCCTGCCCCATCCGGCCTCCGCCATGTCCTGCTGGACGGCCTGCGCGGTGAGCACCGCTCCCATCGCGTTGATGGTGTAGGCGCGCAGCAGCGAGTCTGCCGACTCCGTCTGCCAGCCCGAATTGTTGGTGACGACGCCCGCGCAGTAGACGAGGATGTGGATGGGGCCGCCGAGCGCTTCGCGCGCCCGCTGAACGATCTCTGGAGCAGAGCCCGGCACCGAAAGATCACCCGCCACCGCCGCCGCCGTGACATCGAGCTGATTGATCCGGTCGACCGTGCTGAGCGCCTTCTCCTTTTGTTCATGGTAGTGAACGGCAACCGAGCAGCCTGCCTTCCCGAGGTCGAGGGCGATGGCCGTCCCCAGCCCGCCCGAACCTCCGAGCACCAGGGCATTGCGATCGGCGAACTTCTTCTGGCTCAACGCGGTGACCCCTTCGCTGACGTTCAAACCCGGTGCTTTCTCAAAGAGAGGTACTTCTCAGCATGCCACGGAGACGCACGATGGCAGCGGCGCTTCGCTCCGTCTCGGGTGTCGCCGTGTCGAGTCGCCCGAGCAGTTCCTCGGACCGCTGAGGGGGAACAGCGCGCAGCACAGGCTCGACTCTGGTGAGAACGGTCGCGGCGCAGTGGGGACTGTGCCGCAGCGCCGTGGTCACGGCGTCGACCGCCCGGTCCTCCGCGGACTCCGCCAGTGCCTGTTCCGCCATGCCCTCGGCCACGAGATCGGCGAAGCCGAGCTCTTCGGCGTTGGCCACCCCCTCGGCCAGCTCCCGCAGCGCCTCGTCGCTGTCCGGCCGGATCCGTCGCCGGATGACCGCGCCAACGACGAGCGCCGCCACTCTGCCGTATTTGTTCTGCGCCGCACCGAGGGTGCTCTGCGCGTTCTTCAACGTCTCGGTCGCACGCGGGTCCCCGACCATGGCGAAGGCCTCGGCAAGGTAGAGCATCGCCATTCCCTCGGAATACTTCTCTCCGATCTTCTCCCGCTGGATTCTGATCGAGTTCGACAGGTGCTCTATCGCCCGGTCAGTGTCACCTGCGTCGAGGTAGGCCCGGCCGATCCGATACAGCACGATCGCGTGGTAGAGCAGACCGCCGGTCTCCGTAAGGAGCGAGTCAGCGGTCTGATTCCACTCGATCGCCGCGTCCAGGTTTCCACGACGCCGTTCCAGCTCGGCCATGTTGAGCGCGGCCAGCCCTTTGCTGTAGACGTCGCCGATCTGGTCGAAGTAGGCGATGGCCACTTTCGCCGAGGCGATACCGTCAGAGATCCGGCCCGTCAGCCAGCCCAGCCACGCGCGGGCGCTGTGTATCTGCGCGGTACCGAACTTGTAGCCTGCCGCGTGCCACCGCTCCAGCGCCCGATCCAGGTGATCTGTCCCCTCCGAATACCGTGCGGCGAAGGTATGCGTGTAGCAGAGGATGAGCTCGGCCTGGCCGTGGGCGAAATCGTCCGTGCAGCGTGTCAGATGCTGCTCCGCCAGACGCAGATAGCGGAGGGACTGCTGCTCGTCACCGATTGATCCGCTCATCTCTCCCGCACGCGCTGCGAAGATCGCCGCGTCGGCGCAGAGGTCGAGGCCCAACGCCGTGTCGTGGGCGGTGACCGCCACGTCGAAGGACGTCCTGACGTCCCCCGCCCGGTGATCAATGTCGACGATGCCCGCGTAGGCTCGCATCTTCATCCACGATTGGGCGTCGGAGGACTCGGCGACGAGCTCGAGCATCTCCCGTGCGCCACTCAGATCGTTGGTGGCGAGCAGGGACAGGCCCCGGTAGTAGCGGACGCTGGTGTGCGTACAGGCGATCTCGTGGTCCTCCAGCAGCAGGAGCGCAGGACCGCAGGTGCCGTTCCAGATCTGGATCGGCAGGGCCGCCACGCTCTCGGTGAAGATCTCCACCGCACGCAGCGGATCGGTCTCCAGTGTGGTGCGGATCAGCTCCAGAAAGTGTCTTCCCCAGCCAGGGGTCAGCGGTCGGCTTTCGGCGAGCTGCCGCTGGTGATACTGCGCCGCGGTGTCGTTGACCCGTTTCCACCGCAGCGGGTTCTGTTGCCGCACCAGGACGGCCACAGCCTCACGGACCGCATCTTTGATCATGTAGGTGCCGTCCCTGCGCATCGAGAGGAACGAGAAGCGCAGAAGGTGGTCGATATCCTCGGTGCAGTCGCGTCCGACGAGTTCCCGGAGCAGGTCCCGGTCGAACCAGGCCGTCAGGGCGGCTGCCTCCACCGTCTCCCTCAACTGAGCGGACTGGCCGGCGAGCTGGCTGAGGAAGCGGCTCGCCACCATCGTCCGGACGCCGACGGTACGACCGTCCTCGTGGTATTCGACGGTAGCCGACGGCGCTTCACGCATCGCGTCCACGGACAGGGCCAGCGCCCAGGGGATGCCACCGGCCAGGTGCTCGATCTCCCGGCGCACCTCGGGGTCCTGGACACTGACGCGGTTCAGGTACTCCCTGACCTCGGGCTCACTCAGCGCGGTGAGCTCTCGTTCTCGCAGGATGGTGCTGAACTCCACCCACCTGGGGCTGGTCCGGCGAAGCGACTCCCTCCCCGCCACCGTCAGCACCACTTCGACGGACAGACCTCCGGTGATGAGGCGGCGCATCCAGTCGTCGATCTCCGCGGTGGCCGCCTCGTAGTAGTCCAGGAAGAGGTGGGTCCGGGTCGAGCGGGCGACCTCATTGACTCCGGCGGAGAAAGCGCGGGTGAGGACGTCCGCCCCCTGGATGAAGATGCTCGCCTCCCGGCCGGACAGGTACTGGGAGAGGAACGCCCGGATCCGCTCCTCGCCTATCGCGCCCGCGATGAACCCACCGATGATCCCGGATCCGCGGGCAGCCTCCATGAGTCCGCCCGTCACTCCGCCGTCACGCGCCGGGCCGCCGGTCGCCCGGTGCAGTTTCGCCATCACCTGTGCATACCGGCGCAGTTCTTTGTCGAAGGTGCGGAAGGGCCTGCCGGGCAGTTGTTCGCGCCACACGCGCATGAGGTCGATCGGGGCGTGAGCCGTTTCGAGGGTGGCCATCGATACCGCGGATCCCGCGGCCTTCACCCGAATCTGCAGCTCACGAAGCAGCGATGTCTTTCCGATCCCGCCGATGCCCCAGAACATGTTGACGTTGAACCTGGGTGACGGCGCAAGGATGACGTCCCGTGCGAAGTCTTCGATTTCGCCGCCGCGGCCTACGAAGTTCTTGTGCTCTTCTTCGAGGATTCGGGTGAAAACTTTAAGCCGTTCTGGCGGCATCTGGGAGTCCTCCACATGAGAACTGCGTCCCTCCCGCGATACGGGAGAAACCGGCTTCCCCTTGGTGAACGTCCAGTTTGCCATCCGGGTTCCCAGGTGACCACCTCCTCATCATCTTCTGCTCCATACCGATTCGGGTAAAGAAGGGGGATCGAGGCCGGTGGATCTGTACGAAATTCGGATCTTCGGATGGGGTGAAGGCTTCGGGTCCACAGGACGGCTTCCCGTAGATGAAGGTCGGCGAGATGACTTTCAGAGGCCTTGTCGAAGCGGAAGGCCGGCCCGCGCCATTCCTTGATTCACCGGGTCCGCCGTTTTGGGAGTTTTTGCACCTTTGGCGCAGCCCTTTTTCCTGTTCGGCGGCTTCCTCCACCACCTTCACCAACTCGCCGTCCAAGGCCATCCCGGCGGCGTGGCGGTGGGCACGGGCCGTGGTGGAGTCCACGCCGGCCGAGCCCGGCGGCCGTGGCCGGTCGGCGTGATCGTCACCCTGGTGGGCACCGCGTTGGCCCTCGTGGCCGTCTCGTGGCCGTTTCCGGGCGTTGCCTTGATTCTCATGGCCGGAGTCCATCTGGTAAACCGCGACGACCCGGAGAAGGCGAATCGACCGGTCACCACGCCGGCCGAGGAGGACGACACGTCGAACGCGAAGATCATCGATAAGGATCAGCGCATCGATATCGACACCTTCGATCAGAAGGACAGCCCGTTGTGGCCGCTGGTCGAGCAATACCGACGTGCCGTCTCTCAGAACGGCTCCACGGCCACGGATTCCAACAAGGAGGAGTGACGGGCGGGCGTTCGAGGCTCAGGCGAGATAGCCGCCGTCGATGTCCAAAACGGCGCCGGTGATGAAGGAGGCACCGGGACCGGCGAGGAAGGCGATACCCGTGGCGACCTCTTCGGGGCGGCCGTAGCGCCCCATGGCGTTGGCCGCGCGCTGGGCGTCGGAATAGGGGCCGTCAGCGGGGTTCATATCGGTTTCGATGGAACCGGGCTGGACGACGTTGACCGTGATCCCACGGGGCGCCAGATCGCGGGCGGCGGCCTTGCTGTAGGCGGTGACCGCGGCTTTGGCCGCGGCGTAGTCGGCGACACCCTGGTAACCGGCGCGGGCGGCCAGAACCGAGCCGACGGTGATGATGCGGCCGTCCTGGCGCAGGACCGTGGCAGCGGCACGTATCGTCGCCAGCACCCCGCCGGCGTTGACGACGAACTGCCGGTCAAGGGCCTGGTGGTCGGAGGCGGGATCGTCGATCAGACCGCCCGCGGGAGTACCGGCGTTGTTGACCAGGATGTCAAGGTGCCCGAAGTCGGCGACGACGTCATTGATCAGAGCGGCGATCTGGACGTTGTCCCCCTGGTCGGCGCGGTAGGCGGCGCCACGGACCCCGATGGCCCGGAGATCCTCGACGGCCCGATGGGCCCTCTCGGCCGAACTGGCGTAGCTGATGGCGACGTCGGCACCGGCGTCGGCGAGGGCTTGAGCGGTGGCGACGCCGATGCCACGCGATCCGCCGGTGACTAGCGCGACTTTGCCGGTAAGTGGTCCGGACATGATTGCTCCGTCTGGTCAAGAAGTGCGAGGTTCGGGGACGCAGATCAGTAAAAGGCGTGCTTTTAGCGGCACAAACCCCTACGAGCCCTTGAACTCCTCCACACTTTTCCGGCGTCACACTGAGCGCGACGTCGGCGTCACGCTCAACGCGATGTCGGCTTCAGGCTCAACGCGACGACGTCCACGAAGCCTTCCGCACGCCCGGCAGCGCCTGGACCGACCGGCGCCACCTCACCTCATCGCGCCGGCAGCGCTAAGGAGACCGTTGATCGCTGATCTCGGGACAGCCCGGCGGCTCCACGATCTCGACGCCGATGGGCGCCACGGTTCCCGCCTTCCCATCAGGCGTGTAACCGCCGGGCACCGTCTCGGACGGGGTCGGGCTGGGCCAGGGAACTTCCTCTTTCCACAGCTCCTCCATGAAAAACCGCTCTTGCAGCGCGAGATGGTCGGAATCCGAGAGCGGTCGCACCCGGCAATCCAGCGGGGCTGCCGTGCCGAGTGCGGGCACCGCGGCCAATGCCAGGACCAGGAGAAAGGCCATGCTCCGCCTCTTCACGCGCCATCACTCCCAACAGCTCACCACCGCGACCACCGCGACCACCGCGATCACCGCGATCACCGCGATCACCGCGACCACCGCGATCAACGAGGTCAGCAGCATGAAGCATCTTGATCGCGAACGGAAGAGCGCGGCCTGAAAGTCACTGACGACCCCGGCTCTTCCACGGCCAGATGGAAGAGGTCGCGAGCTTCCCGGACCTCATGAGTAGTGAGTTTCCCGGACCTCATGAGAGGAACAGGCCCGCCGGCTCGCGTAACGCCGGTGAGCCCGCTTACGGCACCTCCTCGACGACCGGTACCCGATTGCCCAGCCCGCGAGGCATCAGCAGGAACACCTTGGGCGACAGGCGGTCCATGTCCCCGCCTCTGCCGAACACCAGGCCGGCGGCGAAGTCGACGAACTGTTTCGCCTCGTCGTCCGGTAACCCGGTGAGGTCCATCACCACGGGCACGCCGGTACGGAAGAAGTGCCCGACGTAGATCGCCTCGTTGTAATTCTGGGGACGTAGTGTTTTGACCACCGCATAAGTCTCCACTGTCCGTCACGCCCGTCAAGGTGTCCTCCGAAGCGTGGGTGGCACCTCGCCACTAGGGGGAATCGTCGTGCGTATCGTCATACCGCTGTTCGACCGGTTCACCGCGCTCGACGCGGTCGGCCCGTAC
Organism: Streptosporangium sp. G11; assembly: GCF_051192615.1. Lineage (NCBI taxonomy): Bacteria > Bacillati > Actinomycetota > Actinomycetes > Streptosporangiales > Streptosporangiaceae > Streptosporangium > Streptosporangium sp. G11. The sequence continues at coordinate 1,548 of NZ_JBPJUQ010000029.1, read as the reverse complement.
GAGGTGCTCAGGTTCCTTCCGGGCGCCGACGTCGTGTTCGCGGCCGTCGAGCCCGGGCCGGTCCGGAACGACGCAGGATCTCTGGTTCTCACCGCGGGCTCGGCGTTCGCCGACGTCGACTCCTGTGACGTGCTGCTCGTCCCGGGAGGTCCGGGGAGCCGGGCACTGCTCGGCGACGACGTGCTCCTCGGCTGGATCCGCCGGATGGACGGGGGAAGTACGTGGACGACCTCGGTGTGCACCGGATCGTTGCTGCTGGGGGCCGCGGGGTTGCTCACCGGGCTCTCGGCGACGACCCACTGGGGCGCGGCCGACATACTGGAGTCGTTCGGGGCCACCTATACGGCCGAGCGCGTGGTGTTCCAGGGGAAGGTCGTGACCGCCGCCGGGGTGTCCTCCGGCATCGACATGGCGCTCGCCCTGGCGGCACGCATCGCCGGTCAGACCGCGGCCGAGGCGATCCAGCTCGCCATCGAGTACGACCCGCGACCGCCGTTCGACGCCGGATCCCCCGCCAAGGCGTCGCAGGCCGCGAAGGATCTCCTCGCGGAAAGAGCCCGCTGATCTCACGCGGGATCTCACGGGTACACGCCCGAGAGGCCCGTGGACCTCCGAGCCCGTGAATGTGCCGCGTACCTGGGAGTGATCGCGTGACCGAGTCAGGACGGCTTCTCTACGTCATCGTGTGCGCGGCCGGTGCCGCCCGGGACGTCGGCGGTCTCGTCGCCCTTGCCCAGGGCGAGGGCTGGACCGTCCAGGTCGTCGCGACCCCGTCCGCCCTGGACTTCGTCGACGTCCCCGCCCTGGAACGGCGGACCGGCCGCCCTGTCCGCAGCCGATACCGGACACCGGACGAGCCGAAGCCCCCGAGGGCCGACGCGATCATCGTCGCCCCCGCCACGTACAACACCGTCAACAAGTTCGCGCAGGGCATCGCCGACACCTACGCCCTCGGGCTCCTCGCCGAAGCCCCCGGGCTTGGCATCCCCGTGGTCGTCCTGCCCTTCGTCAACGACGCTCTCGCCGCACGCGCACCGTTTCGCCGAAGTGTCGAAAGCCTCCGGGCCGAAGGCGTCCGTGTCCTGCCCAGCCCCTCCGGGTCCGACCCGGCCGATACCGGAGACGCGATCCAGGAGAGCCACCTCTGGGCCCTCGCTCTCGGGGAGCTCTCGAAAACAGGCTCGCCGGACGCGCGGTGACCGGTCGTGGCGAGCGGTGAGGAACCGGCGCCATGAGACGTGTCGATTCTTCGTGATTATCGGTCGCCACAGAATCACATTATGCATCCGCAGTCATTGTGTGATGTGAGATCACCTTTGATTCCCATGGTCTTGGCCTGTTCCGATGTTCTTCGTCTCCCGGCCGTTCGGCTCGTGTGTTGTCGGGCTTCCGGGTCTTAGTGAGTGTTTGAGAGGTGATCGTGAGGTCGTTCTATGGCAGAGCAGAAGACAGAGGACGATGCAACAGCGCACCCAGGTAGTCGAAGGCGCCAGCCCTAAGCTGATCGTCTATGCAGACATCGCCTAATGAAGTCCTTCAACTGGACGT